>CAZXMX010000124.1:0-9818 GCA_964641645.1 uncultured Neomegalonema sp. | reverse complement strand
GGAAACGAGGCCAGCTCAGCATCCGTTAACTTGCTTTGGATCGCATGGGTCTGATCACTGCGCGCCGTCGCGTATTGGGCAAAAGCTCCGTCGCATTCCGAACCGAAGGTGATGAAGTCCCAATCGTCCACCGCATCTGTCGCGGGTTGAAGACTGGCCACTAAAACCCGCTCGCCAATCCGTGCCGGATCGACGCCAGCACCAACCGCGATGATCTCTCCGCAGCAATCCGCACCCTGAATGCGGGGGAAGACAAGAGGTCTGCCGGTCCAGCTTGCGTCGTCGTCATCAGCGCCAAGGTTGCCTGCCGCGCTTTCCGTATCGCCGGTAACGGCCTTGGAATACCAGCCAATCCGCGTATTGATGTCGGTGTTATTGATGCCCGCCGCCCCAACACGGATCAGCACCTCGCCCTGCCCCGGTTCAGGAACGGCCACGTCTTCGCGGACAACCAATGCCTCTGGCCCGCCGTGACCCGTGAGGTGAACGGCACGCATTGTCTTGGGTCTATCGGTGGCCATGAGGCTCTCCATTTTCCGTGCCGAACAGTTGGCTATTCTTCTTTACGGAAAACGAGGAGTCTAGGATTTAAGTCGAGCCTTGATTGCCCTATTCAAGCGGGCTTTGCTCAATGCCGCTTGCTGTTAGCTGATATCCAACATCAGCAAGGTCGGTCTTCGCAGGTGATGCTTTGATGCGGCCCTCGACCTTGAATGGCGAATACATCTGGGATTCAAACTCAGACATGGCCAGACCTTCGCGGAACTTCACGTAGACAACCTGATTGGCCGGCGGTGGTGGAACGTGAATACAGGCACCAAAGTAAGGGACCAGTACAAATTCACTCACCTCCTCCGCCTCGAAATCGAGGGGTACGAGATAGCCTTCGATCGACACATCGGCGTCGTCCAGCTCCGCAACGAGGTCGTTACCTCCACGTTCGATGGTCGCCATCGCCGTTTCAATTTCGTCGTCGCTCATCTGGTCGATGCGCAGGTTAAGTTCTGCGGCGGCGCTTTGTGCTTCGGATGAAAGTTCCGGGGTTAGATCGTTCCACTCAAGCGAACGGACGTCGCCCTTCGCAATGTTGGCTCGAATCTCTTCTAGGACCGCCGCTTCGCCTTTTGGGCCGCCCGTGAAGGCAAACGCCGCTGATCCGAGCGCTGTGATCACAACCAGACCTGTCACTGCTATTGCGCGTTTCATCCGATCAACTCCTAATGGTCATCCCATCCGCCAGCGAAGCCTTGTATGCCCGCCAAGCAGGGATGCAGCCTGCGACCACGCCAGCGATAATTATGGCACCTAGAATCCCTATTTCATAGGGGCTGGGTGGTTCAATTTCCAGTGACAAACCGAACTTCGAGTCGAGAAGCGGCGTCAGGACTGTCAATCCAGCATAAACGAGGATGGCCCCCAAAATGACGCCCAAAATCGTTAAAATTGTCGATTCAGTGATCAAAAGCCCGGCGACATGGATCGGACGAGCGCCGTTCGCGCGTAAAATAGCCATTTCGCGACGTCTTTCCTGCAAAGTCGCCAGCAACGTCGCGACCAAGCCTATCAACGCCGTTAGAACCACCATCGCCGAAATCGCTGACAGCGCCCGCTCAGCCACGCCAATCAGCGACCAGAGCCGCGTGAGCGCCACTCCGGGAAGGATCGCGCTAAGGGGTTCCTCTTTGTACTCATTCACAGCGCGCTGGAACCGGAAGGCGGCAATGCGCGATTTCAGGCCGACCAAGGATGCTGTGATTGATTTCGGTTCGAGGTTCATCGCCCGAATGCGCTGTTCGGGGATGTCGAGACTCTCGATCTTCGCCCCGCTCGCCCAATCCACGTGGATCGCCTCAATGGCTTCGAGACTGACATGCACCGCGCGATCCACGGGCGTATCCGTACGCTTGAGAATGCCTGCGACCCGAAACGGACGGTTTTCATGCTCTGCACCTGCCAATCCATGGGTGACCGTGATCGGTGAGCCAACTTTGTAACCGAGCTTTCTGGCGATCTCTGCGCCAACGACCGCATCAAATAGATCGTCGAACGGGACGCCATCGGCAAACTCAAGCGTCCGGTCCCGGCGATAGCGATAGCGCTCAAAGAATTCAGTAGTCGTGCCGACGACACGATACCCGCGATGGGAATCGCCGAGCGACATGGGAACCGTCCACTCGACTTCTTTCCGCGCGGCGATGTCCTGATAGCTTTCCCACGTCATATTGTTCGTGGCATCGCCGATGCGAAACACCGAGTAGAGCAAGAGCTGCACATCGCCCGACCGCGCGCCAACGATCAGATCCGTCCCGGAGATTGTGTTTGAAAAACTGGCCTTGGCGGCGGTTTGAATCTTCTGAACACCCAGCAACAAGGCAACAGAGAATGCGATACTGAGAATGGTCAAGATCACCGTGGCCTTACGGTTCAACAGCGAAAAGAGAGCGAGGCGAAATAAGCTCATGCTGCGCCGCGCCTTTCCACCTTAGCGATGGTGTCGAGGCGGACCGTCCGGTCAAAGTGTGGCGCAAGACTTTCGTCGTGAGACACCATAAGGAGCGTTCCGCCGGTGCGCTCTAGTTCGGTCGTCAGCATGTTCATGAACTCTGTGGCAGTGCTGCGGTCTAGCGCCGATGTTGGTTCGTCTGCCAGCACGATGGCGGGGCCACCGATGAGAGCCCTCGCCGCCGCGACCCGTTGTTGCTGGCCAACGCTGAGGAGAGATGCTTTGGCTTCATGAGCATCCGCCGGAACCCGCAAGCGGGTGAGAAGGGCTCGCGCCTCTTCACGGGCCGATGCCATGCGGCGCGACTTCGCAAAACGGAGCGGCAACAAGACATTGTCGAGCGCAGAAGCAAACGGGAGCAGATTGAACATCTGAAAGATCACGCCGAACTGGTCAGCTCTTAAGCGATCAACAGCCGAAGCGCGCATGGCGCCAATGTCTTCGCCCATGATGCGAATGCTCCCCGCATCGGCGCGGAGCACGCCGCAAGCGAGACTCAACAACGTCGACTTACCACCACCCGACTCGCCGAGCAGAAGGAGCCGCTCGCCTTTCCGCACGCGGAAATCGTCGACCGCGAGCTGGAAACCCGTCTCGCGCCATGCGAAGCGGACCCCGTCAAAGACGAGCGCCGCATCCGTTTCGTTTTTAGAAGGAGAGTTCAGGGCTATCGGGCTCCAATTCCCCGCTTGCTTGACCGGCATCGGTCAGGATCGCTGCATCCAATTCTTCCGCATTGGGAAAGGAATTAAAATATTGCGTCATATTCACGGCGTTGACTTGATCCGGCGCATCGCAGGTTAGTTCGTAGTGAGCGTGAACCTCGGAGTGTTCTGACTCTCCTTCACCTTCGGCGTGATCATCATGGTCGCCGTGGTCATCATGGTCCTTATCGTCGTCATGATGCTCATCATCGTGATCGTCTTTTTCCGCATGATCATCATGGTCTTTGTCGTCGTCATGGTGCTCATCGTCATGATCGTCATGGTGGGTTTCGTCCGCGCCGATCTCGATTTCGGCTTCTGACACACGACATCCGGCGTCTTTTGGTAGACCAAAGAGGGCGATGGGATCGGCAAGGGCTTCCCGTGCGGTTTCAACCACCGCTTTTTCGAGATCGCTGTTCGCTTCATGCTCAAACCCCAGCAGATCGAACGACGGCGTTTCCAGCTCAATCGCCACGACGTTGCCTTCAATCGCCATGTTGAAGGTTCCGTGCCCATGCTCATGCGCATCGGCTTCCCGAGTTCCTTCTGCAAAAACAGGCGCCGATAAGACGGCCCCTGAAAGAACTGCCGACATTAAATATTTCATCTGCTTCTCACTTCAAACACAGCCAAGCGCGGTCGCTCGTTCCAATCTCCCGCTTCCGAGGTCACTATAAAAAATGTTATAATATAACGCAACCGAGATCGAGCCGGTGCGGCAAATTGGGTCGCTTCAACTATGCCGTAGACCAAGAAACGTCACAGAGGTCGACAAAAAATTAGAGAGAATTTTCAACGTGAAGTCACGGGTTCAACGTGGTATCTTCTGTCATGAAAATACCTTCCGAAAATTTGAAAATCTTCTCACCTGACGCTCCGGCTCCAAAAGCTTATCGTTCGGCGCAGGAGGCCGTTGATGCCCTACAGAGCCTCTACACCCTCGGAACCGGGTTCTTACGGGACCGGTTCAGGGAGCGACTGAACGGCCAAAAGATTGAAGGGCGATATCGCGCGTTCTATCCCGAAATCAGATTGCGCACGGACTCCCATTCACTGGTGGATTCGCGCTTGCCCTTTGGCTATGTCGCCGGACCCGGCGAGTTTGCCACCACAGTGACCCGGCCCGATCTGTTCGGTCCTTACCTAGAGGGGCAGATCGCGCTGCTGCTCGAAAATCACAGCGCCCCGGTCATGATCGGTTTATCGGAAACTCCAATCCCGCTGCATTTTGCCTTCTTAGAGGGCACGCATATTGATGGGTCGATTTCCGAGCGTATCGACCAACCTTTGCGCGATGTCTTCGATGTGCCTGACTTGTCGGCCACGGACGACCGGATCGTAAACTCGCGGCTCGAACCCGATGCGCAAGACGTGGTGCCGCTCGCGCCCTTCACCGCACAACGGATTGACTACTCGCTCCATCGGCTGTCGCATTATACGGCAACCTCGCCGATGCATTTTCAGAATTACGTCCTCTTCACCAACTATCAGTTTTACGTCGATGAGTTCATCAACTTCGCCAAGGAAGCCGTCGCTGATCCGTCATCGGGATATGAGAGTTTTGTCGAACCCGGCAACCGGATCACCACCGCGAACGATGTCGAAGGCGAGAATGCAGCGCGAATGCCTCAAATGCCCGCCTATCACCTCGTTCGCCCCGACAGCAGTGGCATTACGATGGTCAATATCGGCGTCGGCCCCTCCAACGCGAAAACGATTACGGATCATGTCGCCGTCCTGCGCCCACATACTTGGGTGATGCTAGGCCATTGCGCGGGGCTGCGAAATTCTCAACGGCTGGGCGATTATGTCCTCGCTCATGCTTACTTGCGCGAGGATCATGTGCTGGATGATGACTTGCCAGTTTGGGTACCGATCCCGGCACTCGCCGAAGTACAGGTCGCGCTGGAAGAAGCCGTCGCGCGTGTCACGGGCTATACTGGCTATGACCTCAAGCAAGTGATGCGCACTGGCACCGTCGCCACCATCGACAATCGGAATTGGGAACTGCGCGATCAGACCGGGCCGGTGCAACGCTTGTCACAAAGCCGTGCCATTGGTCTGGATATGGAATCCGCCACCGTCGCCGCCAACGGGTTCCGATTTCGGGTGCCGTATGGAACATTGCTTTGTGTCTCTGACAAACCCTTGCATGGCGAATTGAAACTGCCGGGGATGGCGACAGATTTTTACAACACCCAAGTCCGTCAACACCTCGCGATTGGGATCAAAGCGCTCGAAAGCCTGCGCGATATGCCGCCTGAAAAGCTGCACAGTCGCAAGCTGCGCTCGTTCTATGAGACCGCGTTTCAATAGGGTTTTGCTTTCCGGCCACGGCGAGTGCCGCGAGTTAAACCGTGCTGTTGAAGCTCTGGAACCGCTCTATCCTGAGTGGTCGCTCAATGGGATGGGGGCGGTGGCGGATATTGTTCATGAAGGTGCGCCCGTTCCAGCGGACACAGTGACGCTCGAAAACAATCCATATCGATCGCACGCGATATCGATCGAATTTTAGCAATTTTGAACCGCCTCGTTCAGCGTAAACCGTGCTCGAGCGTGCCAAAACGCTTGGTTCGGTGGATTGGTTCAATATTTTGTTAGCCCTAAAACGGTACCTCTGAACCATTGGAATTTATAAAGTTTTCGACCGCTCAGCCGGACAAATGCCTTGGTTCAAACGCTAACAGATACCGCGAGAACAGACGCACACTTGGAAGCGACCGTTTTGCGCCATGACAGGCTTGGCGAAATCGGTATCGCGAAGGCGCTGGGCGCGATTTCGATGATCGTCATCGTCTTGCATTTGGTCGCCGCGTTCAAGAATGACTGGCAGTCGTTCAACATCTGGGTCTTTGGGTTGCTGTTGGCTTCGCTGGCGATTTGCCAGGTGCGGATTCTTTTGGCGAGGCAGGCAGTCTTCCGAGAAACACTGTTCGGCCTTCTGACGCTCTTTGAGGTTAGCATCTTCATCACGTTGATCTGGAGCTATCAATTTGCGCATGACCATACTGCATCCGCCGTTCTGAAATCGCCGTCGATTGTTTTCCTGTTTGTCCTGATCGGCGTGCGTGCGCTGCGCTTTCATCCCCTGCCGGTGATCGTGGCCGGTGCAGCCGTCTCCGTCGGATGGTGCGTTCTGGCTGTCAGTGCGGGGATCCTATCAGCCGACACCGCGTATCAGGGGAGCGCTGCGTATGTTGCGTATGTATCTGGCGATAGCATTCTTTTTGGTGCGGAAGTCGAAAAACTGTTTGGGTTCATCGGGCTGACGATCGTCATTGCGTTGGCATTATCGCGCGCCCGCAAAATGATTGAATCCACGGCCCAGACCCAAGCGCGCCAAATCCAAGCGTTGACTGAGGCCGGCAAAGAGGCCGAGCGCCTGTTGCAAAAAGCGCAGGCTGCCGATCATGCAAAATCGAATTTTCTTGCCAATATGAGTCACGAGATCCGCACGCCTCTGAATGCGATTCAAGGATATTCAGATCTCATGTTGCAAGAGATAAACGGTCCAGTTCGCCCTGCCGTTTATCGAGGATATATTGATGACATCCACAACAGCGGAAAGCATTTGCTCGGGATCGTGACGGATATTCTTGAGGTGAGCGAGTTCGCCGACGGTGCAATCGCCAACGACGAAACGACCTTCGATTTCGGCACGCTCGTTAGAAAGACGATGGGCATGGTCGCCGAACGATATCCGTCTCGAGAAAACGATCTTCGGATTGACGAACGCTCGCCCGCAGGAGACTTAACGGCGAACCAGCAGCACATCCAGCAGATGCTCGCGAATTTAATCGGGAACGCGCTGAAGTTCTCGCAACCCGGTCAGCCAGTTTTCGTTTCTTGGCGCACCGTTGCGGACGGCCTGACGATCAAAGTTAGCGATACGGGGATTGGGATCAGTCAAGACGACTTGGAGGTTATCGAGCAACCTTTCCAACAGGTCGAGTCCACCTATGTCCGCAGCTTTGGCGGTGTCGGGCTCGGCTTGTCGATCGTGCGACGGATCGTCGATGGTCACGGCGGGACGTTGACGCTCAGCAGCGTGTTGGACGAGGGAACCACCGTGACGATCCAGTTTTTCAGAAATCGCTGGTCTCCATCCGCTGAGAATTGTGGAACCCCAGCCGCCGATCGACCAACGGCATCAGCGGCGCGCTAATCGTTTGAGATCGCCGCTGTGCCTTGATCTCGCCAGTCAGAACATGTCGCGATTGCCGCTTCGCGGATCATCCTCGACTTGATGCGGATCGTAGATGCCGGATCGCGCGGTTCGCCGCCATGGTCGCGCGCCGTCTACCCAATCATCTTGCAGATCCACCACGGCAATCGAGGATGTGCCGTCTGAGGCGCACTGCCCCGCCCATTGACCGCGCGGGTTTACAACGCCGGATATGGCCGCCCCCTTTGGTTTGGTCGGCACAGCGTAACTGACCCAGTAAGAATTGCTCGCCGCGTGGCCCAGAACCTCTGCGGTGAAGGCGGTATCGTTCGGATAGGCAATCGACCCGCCCGTTGTCGAAAACAGGACGCAATCGACATTCAGCTTTTCGTACTCGATGAAGATTTCCGGGAAATGCGACTCCATGCCCAGCGCGCAGCCAAATCGAAATCCGTCGACCTCGAACGTGATCGGGGTTGAGCCGGGTGTGTACATGAATGAGATCTTGGTATTCGAGAGCAAGCGCTCATCATACCGCGTCGCGATTTCTCCCACATCGGAGAGGATATAAAGGCTGTTATGCGGCCTTTGCGGAGGGGTCAATTGATGCACGGAACCAAAGACCGTCCAAAGGCCAAGCTCTTGTGCGAGTTGCCTCGTTGTCTCTAGTTCTTCGCGTAAGACGGACCACGCGAACCGAGACCAATCGGCGGGTCCAACCTCTTCCGGTCCGGTCGACGACAAGAGGTGCTTGCTTGGGAAGCAGGTCGCGCCTTCTGGAAAGTGAATGAGTTGCGCACCAAGCTCGCGCGCTTGTCGCATCAGATGGCGAAGCTCTTGCCCGCTCGCCCGGAATTCATCGGCGTCTCGCGGATCGCTGCGCACCTTCATTTGAGCGACCGCCAACCGAACGGATTTTATTTCGGGAGTGGGTTCCCCTTGAACCGTTTTGAGCAGGTGCATGCGGGCCGCCGTATAGGATTCCCCGGTCTTCGCGGCGCGAGCGCGCACACGGCGTTTGAAATTTCCATTTTGGGTCATTTGCCAAGTCTTTCACATTTCAGACGCGCTCCCCAGCAACGGCGTCCGAAATGATCGGACTGAAAAAGCGACCGAGACTGAAGTCCCTTTGCCTCGTTGAAGACCCGGCTGGGGAAGGTCTTGTGAGGTTTGGCGTTGGCCACGCAAGGGGAATGTTGCCTGCTTGAACGCGCATCGTCAACCAGCGACGAACGCACCCCTGAGCATTGCTGTCGAAACAGTGCGCCGCCGCGATATGAGCATTGGACCCGAAGCTGACGAACTTCGGCCTAGTCGCTGAAGTTGATGATCGCTGGTGGTTCAATAAAATCGCTGATGTCGCTCAAATCGCTAAAGTCGATGATAATTGGCGGTTTGATAAAGTCGCTGATGTCGTCAATCACGCATGTATTGCAATAGTCAGGGCGATAAGTCGCCAATTTGACGCCGAAGCCAACGAAGACCGCGCCGGTAACGCCGTTCAGCCAGCGTTGAAAATTTCCACTACGTGCGACTTTGGTGAGACGCGCGAGAAGAACAACCATCGCGCCGAACCACGTTACGTTGACCAAGGTGTGCAGCAAAACAAGAATGAATGCAGACGCAGCGACTCCCTCACCCGTCGAGATGAATTGCGGAAACGCGGCGAGATAAAACATCGACGTCTTCGGGTTTAACGCGTTCGTCAGCAAGCCTTCAACGAAGGCGGCTCTCAACGTTCGCTTTCGTTTCGCCGGTTCAACCTTTTGTGCAGCGCGATTTCCGCGATACGCATCTCGCAGAGCTTTAAAGCCGATCCAGCAAAGATACGCCGCCCCAAGCATTTTGACGATAAAGAATGCTTGCGCCGAAGCCAGAAGGATCGCCGAAATGCCTAAGATCGACAGCGTGCCGTGGAGGTAAAATGAGGCGACGAATCCGGCCACGTTTGCGAAGCCAGCTGCTATTCCTGAGGTTGGGACCGTCTTGGCGATCAGTACGCCATTTGGTCCGGGCGACATTACGAGCAGCGATGCTACCGCCATGAAACTAAGTGCATTCACCCAATCCATAAATCAGTCCCCCTCAGAACGGCAATGAGCAGATTGCCAGAATCCAGCAATGACTGCAATTGGCCAGAGTGCCCCGTCAGACGGGGCTTTACACCATGACAGCAATCAAGCGCATTGCTGTCGGAAATCAGCATAGCTGCCGCCTTCGTCAGCTTTCGAGAGCGATATTGTCGTCCTCGATCAGCCGTAAAAACGGGGAAGTTTGACCCGAAGCTACCATCACTGCCCACCCTCAAGCTTGGAGCTTAGATGGTGGAGATGACCTCGGACGCGCAGTGTTTTTTGGACCCTTCGAAGCCCAATCGCTTACTCCGCCTGTCCGGGATCAGGGCTAATGGGTCCAACTAGGGTGATTTGATAAGAGAGTATTT
>CAZXMX010000123.1:0-9826 GCA_964641645.1 uncultured Neomegalonema sp. | reverse complement strand
TGTTGCCATCGGCGGATTTTGAATCCGCTGCGTCTACCATTCCGCCACCCGGGCCGCAGACGCTGGATTAAGTCACAGCGTCGTGCAGATCAAGCCGCTTTCTCTTTTTTCCCTGATAGTCTAGCAAACGCTCATGTTGAGACGATTGTACGATTGGACGATTGAGAAGGCCGAGTCGCCCTATGCGCTGGTTTTTCTTGCGCTGCTGGCGTTCGCGGAAAGCTCGTTTTTCCCGATTCCGCAAGAGGCGATGATGATCCCGATGATCGTCGCGGCCCCCCATCGAGCCTGGCTTATCGCTGGGGTTGTTACCCTTTCGTCTGTTGCTGGCGCGGCTTTGGGCTATGCGATCGGGTTCCTCTTCTATGATACCGCCGGGGTCCAGTTACTTGAGTTTTACGGCAAAGCGGATCGCTATGATGAGTTCAAGGCGACCTACGATGAGTACGGCAGTTGGGCGGTTGCGATCGGGGCGATTACGCCATTTCCGTTCAAAGTCACGACAATCGTAAGTGGTTTGCTGCAAATGAACTTTTTGGAGTTCATCGGCGTGAGCTTGATCGGACGAGGTTTCCGGTTCTTCTTGATCGCGGCTTTGCTTTGGAAGTTTGGGACGCCGATACGCGCGTTCATCGAACGGCGCCTTGGGCTCGTGACAATCCTCTTCTTTGCCGTTCTGGTCGGTGGCTTTGTGGTGTTGAAATATGCGGTCTAAGTTTTTTCTCGCTGCTGCAATTGGTGCGGCGACCTTCGCGGCAGCGCTCGCCTTTCAGTACATCGGTGGCCTGCATCCCTGTCAGCTGTGTATCAGTCAACGGTGGGCGTTGGGGGTGGGGATTGCGGGCGCGTTGCTCGCAGGTCTGTCTAAAGGTGCGCTGCGCGTCCTTTTCGGAGTGATTGGGCTGGGCGGGTTCGTGGTTGAGGCAGGTTTGGCCATTTATCATACGGGCGTTGAGCGTCATTGGTGGCTTGGTCCGCAATCGTGTTCGGGTGGGGGTGAGTTGCCGACTTCGTTTAATGCGGGGGCGGTGTTCGAGGATGCTGCTGGGCGGGCTCCGGCGGCTTGCAATGAGATTCCTTGGGATTTGTTCGGTCTCTCGATGGCGAATTTTAACGTCGTGATTGCCGCAGGGATGGCTTTCCTTTGCCTGATGGCATTGCGCGATAAGACGGCTGGGTGACGCCGCGCGTCCGCGGATTTGCGGCGGCGACAGCGGTTCTGTTTATCTGGGCCTCGTGGCTGGTTGTCAGCCGCGCGGGGGCGTTGACCGCGCTGACGGTCTTTGATCTTGCGGCGATCCGGTATGGCGTTTCTGCACTGCTCGTCTTTCCGATTGTGCTTTGGTTGAAGCCATGGCGAGAGATCAGTCTTTTTCGCATCGCCGTCATAACGACCCTGCTGGGCCCGATTTACATCTTGCTGGTTTTCGGCGGCTTCAAGTACGCCCCAGCCGCCCATGGCGGGATTTATATGAATGGGGCTTTGCCGGTGATCACCCTTTGCCTGTCGTGGCTTTGGGTTTCTGAGCGGGCGACGACGCGGCAGATGATTGGCGCGGTGATTGTCGTGTTCGGTGTGGTGATGGTCGTTGCCGATACCGCGCAAATTGCCCTGGGCGGGGCTTGGCTTGGCGATGCGATGTTCGTAGCCGCTGCGATCTTCTTCGCCGGGTACATGGTGGCGAGCCGCGTGTGGCGTGTGACGATCCCTCAATTGTTGCTGTGTAGTTCCGTGCTGAATGCGGTGATGTTCGTGCCGATTTGGATGCTCGTTTTGCCGTCGGGGATAAAGACCGTCGAGACGGGCGAACTGGTGCTACAGCTTTTTTACCAAGGCATTGTCCCGAACTTGATCGGGTTGTTGTTGGTCACCTACGCGGTTCGGAATATCGGAGCCGCCGCGACGTCTGCCTTCATGGCCGGCGTTCCGGGGCTGGGCGCGTTGTTGAGCTTTCTCGTGCTGGACGAGCAGATGGGGGCTTTGGGTTGGCTCGCCCTCGTTCTGCTCACAATCGGAATTGTCCTCATGGCGTTGCGAGAAAGAACGGCATAAGCAGGAGCAAATCGAAAAGGATATCCGATGAGTGCTCTTGAAGGTCCCGCAATCGCTGCCGCATCCGGCAATGCCGATAGTCTCGTAATTCTCTTGCACGGTTACGGCGCCGACGGGAACGATCTGATCGGGCTGGCACAGCCGCTTGCCGGCGTGCTGCCGAACACCGCCTTTGCCTCCCCGAATGCGCCAGAGCGCTGTGCGGCGTCTCCGATGGGGCGTCAGTGGTTTCCGATTCCCTATATCGATGGGTCATCCGACGTGGCCATGATGGAAGGGCTGGGGCGCGCGAAAGGGGCGCTCAATGCCTTTATCGACACGCAGATTGCTGAGACAGGTTTTACAGCGGATCGCGTGGCGCTGGTCGGGTTTTCCCAAGGAACCATGATGTCGCTGGAGGTCGGACTGCGGCGCGAGGCACAGCTTGCCGGGATCGTCGGATTTTCTGGGCGTCTGCTCCGGTCGGAATCGCTCGACACCGAAGCCGCGAGCAAGCCGCCCGTTCTGTTGGTCCATGGCGATGCCGACGAAGTGGTTCCGCCGCAATCACTGGATGATGCCAAAGCAGCGTTGACCTCCGCAGGGGTGCCGGTCGAAGCCCACAGTCGTCCGGGTCTTGGTCATGGCATTGACAACGACGGGCTGGGGCTCGCAGCAGAGTTTCTCATCAAGGTGTTGAAATAAGGCGTTATTTCCCTGATTTGACACGCTGCGATAGAAAGGGTGGCCTCTATATTTAGAGTGATTGACCGCGTTCTATTCCACATGTAGCTTTCCGGCACAGGTTAGGGAGAATGACTTCGATGACCAGTTTGATTTCGACGACGACGACCCCGGCGTTCGTGAGAAATCCATCTGGAATTCGCGACCGTCCTGCTCTCGTTCTCAACGCCGATTATCGCCCGCTTTCGTACTTCCCGCTGTCGCTCTGGCCGTGGCAAGAGGCCGTGAAAGCTGTGTTCTTGGAGCGTGTGAACATTGTTTCGGAATACGACGAAGAGGTCCATTCGCCGTCGATGTCGATGCGGGTGCCGAGCGTCGTGTCTCTGCGAGACTATATCCAGCCCGCGCGATATCCGGCTTTCACGCGCTTTAATCTGTTTTTGCGCGATGAATTTGTCTGCCAATATTGCGGCGCAGCCGTTGAGTTGACGTTTGACCACGTTGTTCCGCGCTCCAAAGGCGGGCGCACGACATGGGAGAACGTTGTCGCGGCTTGTTCGCCGTGTAACCTGCGCAAAGGCAGTCAGGATGTGGGGCGGAGTTCAGGCATTATGCTGAACCGCAAACCTTACAAACCAACCGCCATGAAGCTGCAAAACATTGGCCGGAAATTCCCACCAAACCATCTGCACGAAAGCTGGATGGATTACCTCTATTGGGATGCCGAACTAGACGCGTAACGCGCATTTCAGCTTCACATCACACAACGACCTTCGCCTCCCGCCCACGAGTTGGAGGGCGGTTTCGAGCCTTCTATACCCGAACCTTTTCGAATTCACTTTATCCAACATTTAAAACGAAATCGATGTCGCGGCGTGTTGCGTTTCGGTACGGATCGGTCTTCGGCGCCTTGATCCGACGAATTGCAGTTGCACAGGCTAGGCACTGGAGTGGGACTTAGCGGCTCAAGATTGCGTAGTAGAATATGTAAAACGCGATCCACATCGCGGCCCACAGGGGTAAGACGAACCGGCCCAGTCCTGCTTTGCCCAATGTTGCGGATATTCCAGCCGCGAGGAGGAGGGTCAATATCCAGCGGAAAGGGCGCACGACAACGCTGCCAAGCAAGAACATCGCAAGGGATACGTCTGCGCCGGGGGCCGCAATCGCGTAGACTTTGTACGGGGTGCCGGTGAGTGCGCCGACAAACATGTCCCAGAGCCATTGTCCTTGCATCTCTGCTGCGACGCGCTGGATCATCTCGGATTGGATCAGCGGAACATGGTCGACAATGCTCCGCGCGCTTTCAACGTCAAACACAGCGAGGCCGTACATCACCGCGCCACCGAATAGGGCTCCTGATAAGCAATAGAGGATCAAGAGGAGGGCTTTGCGCCAGCCGAGTTTGATCGCAGCAAGGGTTAAGAGGAAATCAGGAACGATGAAGAACAACGTGGCTTCAGCAAAGCCCCAGATGAATGCCGTGATGAGCCAAATCTGGCTTATTCCCACGGTGGAAAATTCCCCTGCTCAGCGAGCCCGGTCATCCGTTTTTCAAGGCGATCCATAAACTGGGGAATATCGCCGCGGTAGGTCCAAGACTCGCCGACGAACACATCACACGTGAAGGGAACGAAGAGATAGGTCCCGCGCGGCAAGGCTTTGCCGAGGCCATGCATGAAGACAGGCGTCACCGGAACCTTTGGTCGCTGATGAACGAGATGGGCGACGCCCTTTTTATAAGTGGCCAAGCGTTCCGGCTCGCCGCGTGTGCCCTCCGGGAAAAGGATGAGAATTTTTCCCTCGTCTAGTGCAGCGACGGCGCCGTCGAGCAAGTTCTCGCGAGGCGTGTTGCCACTGCGGTCGATGGGCAGGATACCGATGATGTGTTTCGCGAACCATCCAAATGCGCCGGTACCGAAATAGTCGACAGCGGCCACGGGCGTGAGCTTTGGCAGGTCTGCCAGAGGCAGCATCGACATGAGCGCGAGTGTGTCGAGGTGCGAATTATGGTTTGCGATAATAATCGCAGGGCCGTCGACGGGCAACCGTTCGCGATTGCGGATATTGGTGCCCAGTATCAATATTAGGATAGGGCGGACAAAGAGCGCGAAGAACGCCAGACGGAGGGTTTTGATCATCCGGTGCGCCCACCGACAAAGAAGTAGGCAAAGAAGTGCAGGAATACGGGGGCCGCGTAGGTCAGGCTATCGACTCGATCCAAGATGCCGCCATGGCCGGGGATCAAGCCGCCGCTGTCTTTGACTTTCAGATCGCGTTTGACGGCTGACATATTCACATCGCCGATAAATCCTGCCACCGCGATCATTGCGCCCGCTGCAGCAGACCAGTGCCACGGCATGATCGTCAAGAAGGGGCCGACGAGGGCTGCGACCGCCGCTGTTGTAATTGCGCCGCCAATGAAACCTTCCCATGTTTTTTTAGGGCTTACACTGGGTACGATGGCGTGCTTGCCGGTCAACTTGCCCCACGTAAATTGAGCGACGTCGTTGAACTGGGTGAGGGCAACAAGGAACAGCAAGAGACCAGCGCCTCCGGCTTCACCATTGTCGAAGTCGGCGCCGACCAGCAGCATTGCCGCGTGTGACAGCGTGAAGACGGTCATCATCAAGCCCCAGCTCATCATACCGACGGCTCTTAAAAAACCTTCGGTTTGTCCGAGCAAGACCATGACCATCGGAACGAACAGGAACATCCAAACTGGAATGAAGACGACAAACATGTCGTACCAACCGATGTAGGCCCAGTAGAATTGAATCGGTACGGCGAGATACGCAAACAGCAGGACCAGCCTGTCAACTCGGCGGGTGGGTATGAGCGAGAAGTATTCCTTCAGCGCCAAGTACGAGACGAACGCCAGCAGGATTGTCGCGATGGCCCGGTCGATCACCATGGCGAAGGTAAACACGCCGATCATGATCCACCACGATTTGACCCGCAGCATCAACTCGGTCGCGCCTTCGCCGGGCTTGTTGCGGCCAATCCACCAAACGATAATCGTTGCGACAATGAGAACAGCGAAGATCGCGCCGATCGCGTAAAGAACAGGCATAGGTAGGTTCATTTAGTGCCTCCAGCGAGACCGCCTTTAACGCGATTGATGATGGTCCAAAGACTTAAGGCCAACGTAATCCAGAGCGCCCAAGCGAACCATGAGATCGGCAGCAAGCCGATGCCCAGTAAAAAGCCGCCGATCCCGAAGAAGGCGGCGCGGTCGCTCTTGCCGAATGGTCCTTGATACTGCCGGTCTGAACCGATCATCGGCGCGATGGCCCCGGCCATTTCTACGATCACGGCGAGGACAACGACCGCCGCGACCAATCCGGGGGCGATGACCAGCATAAAGGGCAAATAAAGGGCGGCATCACTCAGCACGTCTGAAAGCTCGTTGAAGAGCGCCCCAAGGCGGCTTTTCATATCGAACTCACGGGCCAGCATGCCGTCGATGGCATTGAGAGCCATGCGGACAAACAGCGTCAGCGGAAGGAAAGCGAGGCTCGCGCCCGATGCGCCGCTCAGCCAGATCCATGCGCCATGCGCAAAACTAAGCAGCATCGCCGCCCCGGTGACTTGGTTTGCGGTGATGCCAGCGGCGGCAAGTTTCGCGCAAACAGGGCGTAAGAAAGCCTGAAATCGAGGCTTTAGATCGTAAATACTCGCCACAAATCCCTCATTTCAAACGACGCTCGTCTCGTAAACTTTTGGCAATGTCCCAAGAACGTCAGCTTTAAATTTATAGATATCAAACCAATAGCGCGAAATTTTGAGAAAATTACTCATGTGGTGAAACCCCGCGACATCTTAAGATGTTTACACTATATTGGGAACTCAGGTCTGATAAGGGCCTTGACGCTAACCACTCGCAGGAGAGCGAGTGGCCGCAAACAACGAATGGAGAATACGATAGCTCGTAGACCGAATCTCGCGCCGCCGACCAGAGATACTGGCCCCCGCGTGAACCACTTCATCCGCTGCCCTAAGGTACGCGTGATTGATCATGAAGGCGAAAATCAGGGTGTCATGAACCCAGGCGATGCTGTGAAGCTCGCGGAAGAGGTCGGACTCGATCTCGTCGAAGTCTCGCCGAACGTTGACCCTCCCGTTTGTAAGATTATCGACTACGGGAAGTTCAAGTACGAAAATCAGAAAAAGGCTGCTGAAGCCCGTAAAACGCAGAAGACGGTTGATCTGAAAGAGGTCAAGTTCCGTCCAAACATCGATACGCACGATTACGATGTGAAATTGCGCAGCGCGCGGAAGTTCCTGACCGAAGGCGATAAGCTGAAGGTCACCCTTCGATACCGTGGCCGCGAAATGGCGCACCAAGAGCTGGGCCGGGCCTTGCTGGAGCGTGTCTCGGGCGATCTCGAAGATATCGGCAAGGTCGAGGCGATGCCAAAGCTTGAAGGACGCCAGATGATTATGGTCGTCGGTCCGAAAGCCTGACGTTTTGTGCCCCGGCTCAGTCCGGGGCCTCTTCCTTTTCTTCTCTGGATGTTATGGCGGTCGATGCAGACGTTTCGTTGCGCCTAGCGCATGCGAAGCGACTTGCTCCGCATATACATTTGTCGGGTGCCATCTTAGAATGGCCACTCCGATTGAAACGATCCTCGCCTTCGGGTTTGTTATGAAAATTCATGGATTGCTGACCACAGGGATTGTCGTCGGGCTTCTTTCTGTCTTTTTGCAAGGTGCATCGCTGATGACACTGTTGAGGGCGAGCGCGTGAGACGTCCGACGACATTTGCACACCGCTTGGAGTACCTCGCGCTGCAGATGGTGGCTCAGAGCTTCGGGAATCTCCCGCTTGAATTGGGGACAGGCGCCGGCGCTGCATTCGCGCGCTTTGTTGGAATGCGAACTGGCCTTCGCCGCCGTGCAGATAAGAACCTTGCGTTCGCTTTGCCCGATCTCACCGAGGCAGAGCGCAGGACTATTCTTGTTGAGATGTTCGACAATTTTTGCAGAACGGCTTTCGAATACCAGCATTTGAAACGCTTAAGCACGGAAGCGGGTCGGTTCGAGATCACCGGCCTCGAACATCTGGAAGCCGCGCGCGAAAGAGGCCAGGGCGCGATCTTGACCTCCGGGCATTTTGGCAATTGGGAGATGATCCGCATCGCGTTCGCGCGGCATGGATGGCCGCCCGCTTTGATCTATCGTGCGTTCAACAATCCACTGTTTGACGCATATTCAATGCGGCTCATGCGCACGACAGACGCGCCACTGTTCCACAAGGGAAAACGGGGAACTCTTGGGTTGTTGCGCCATGTTCGAAAAGGTGGTTGCGCGCTGATCCTGACCGATCAACGTTTTTCGAAGGCGCCAGAGATTCCATTTTTTGGTTGGCCGGCCAAGACGTCGCTCGGCGCTGCAGAGATCGCGATCAATTTCGGACCTAGCTTGCTGCCGGTCCATTGTTCGCGTATCGGGCGTTCAAGTCGGTTTATCGTTGAGATTGAACCGCCTTTGCCTGCTGAAGGCAGAACGTCCGAAGATCTGACAGCCGACATCAATGCAAGATTAGAAAGCTGGGTGCGGGAGAAACCCGAGCAGTATTTCTGGATGCACAATCGGTGGGGAAAACAGGCGCTGCGTCAGTCGCGTCAATAACTGACTTGTTTCGCACCTAAGATTTCGCCGACTTCTCCCTCTTGGACGATCACCGCGAGGCCGCCTTTACCGGCGGGTCGCGAAACCTTGAGATTAATCGCGGATTCTCCATCCCAGCGGCCAACTTCGCGCCATTCGCGGACAACATTGGAGTATTCGATGCTGCGGCCTCGATTCTCTCCACCGCCGACATTTTTGACAATGCCGTCGTCAAACCCGACGAGCCAGATGATCGCATCCCGTGACTCAGACGTTTCAGCAGACACGGCCACATTGACTTTGTCGCCTTCGAGCTGGGCATCGACCCGTGCTTCGTCTTTATCGCCGGAGAAATTCTCGATGGCAGAATCAACCTGAGAGCGACGGCTGCCGATAACATCCATCTTACCGTCCACCATGAGTTGTGGCGTGTAAACGTGGCGAGAGCGCATCATCTTCGCATATTTCCGCTGACGGACGGCGTTACCCGGCAGAGCAAGGTCATCTTTCCAGCCCAAATAGTCCCAGTAGTCCACGTTTAGCGAGAGCGCGATGACGTTGGGTTGCTTTTTAAGGGATTTCAGGACTTCATCGGCAGCAGGGCATGAGCTGCAGCCTTGGCTGGTGTACAGCTCGACCACGACACTGTTTTCGGCAGATGCCGATCCAGACATCGTTGCCACAACGAGTGACGCGGCGATTCCACCCACAAAACCGTTCAAAGTCCGAGTTTTGATCATCATCCGGCTCCCAATCCAAAATCTGATTCGACCATAAAGCCGCAGTGTGTTGCACGCGAATCACGCCTGCGCGATAACTTCTTGAGTTTTGCTCACGCGAATGATGCTGACGGGCACCTTGAAAACTCGAAATGACGGGCACCTTGAAAACTCGAAATATAGGCCATTGCAAAGCGCGTGCGGCTCTTTCAGAGTACGTCTCGAACAAGGGGCGTTTTTAGGGGTCAGCACGAATATTTCGATGCGGCTCCATACGATAGTTACGGGAGAAATTCATGAAACTCGAAGGCGTGCAAGTGATTGCAGCGGACCGGATGACAGTCTGGAAAGCGCTCAACAACCCTGACATTTTGAAAGCGTCGATCCCCGGTTGTCAGTCGATGACCCAGACCTCGCCAACGAATTTTGAAACGGTCGTTGTTCAAAAAGTGGGTCCTGTGAAAGCGACGTTTAACGGTGTCGTTGATCTAGAAGACGTCGTTGAAGGACAAAGCCTGACGCTCAGTGGCATCGGAAAAGGCGGCGTTGCAGGGATGGCTAAAGGTTCTGCGCGCGTGACGTTGACAGACGTGCCAGGCGGAACGCAGCTATCTTACGACGCTGATGCAAGTGTCGCTGGTCGAATTGCACAACTTGGATCGCGGTTGATTGATGGGCTGGCGAACCGTATGGCTGGCTTATTCTTCGATAATTTTCGGGGTGTTGTTGAAGACGGATCAGCCGGAGGTTCGGGCGTAGTTGGCGCTGCTGCCGTTGG
>CAZXMX010000122.1:0-9856 GCA_964641645.1 uncultured Neomegalonema sp. | reverse complement strand
CGTTGGGTTCTTGCGGCTTTCACACAACACGGCTTCGATCCGATGCGTTGGCCAGAGGCCGTGCGCGACCGGATCTTCGGATAATTCAAGACAATCGGCGAGAGCCACTTCAAATTTCTAAACAGGGCTAAGACCATGAAACTGACTGAAATCGTAGCGAATGTACTTTCTATCGAGCCTGGTATTCTCTCTAACGAGTCGAATGCCAAGAACACCCCAAACTGGGATAGCGCTCGTCATATCGACCTGATGCTGGCTGTTGAGGTCGCGTTCGAAGTGCAGTTCACGATGCCTGAAATCACATCGATGCAGAACTTGGGCGATATGCGCAAACTGCTGATCGATAAGGGCGCGCTTCAGTCTGCTGTTGCCGCTTAAGCAGTCATCGCGAATAGATCTTTCGCGGGCGACGACAATTTGGGGGTGGGTTTGCAGGTGAGGTGCAGCCCGCCCCCAATTGTGTCTAGAGCAATCTGCTCAAAATGAGAGGTAGCGAGCTGTGGCAACGGGCGGCTTCTATCCGGACGTCGCGCGGTTCCGTTTTGATCGACGAGGCAATCCGAAGCGTATTGCGAAACCGCAAACCGTCTCCATGTTTGGCGACGGCCTGTTCGAGTCGTTCGAGCATCGAGCCTAAATCGACGCGGCAGGTGTTGGGATAGGCTGCCCCGTTTTGCAATTCCTTTTGCGTTTGTAAGGTGAGGGCTTTGACTTCACCAACTGCATCCCACGCTGGGCTCACCTGGTTCGCCGATAGCTTAGCGCCGAGAAATTCCATCGCGGCAAGATGACCTTTCGGAATCTGAACATCGTGCGTGATGGTACCGATTGGTTCTGGCGAGGGGCGAAAGGCGTCAATCATCGAGCGATGGTTTCGCATGATCTGGCGTTCTGACCATTTAACGGTTGCTGTTGATTCAGCCCCCGCATCGAGGTTGGGCTTGAGTTCGAGCGTAACTGTTTCGCCGTTCTGGTTATATTGGGGCCAGTCGAGTTTGTTATCTGCTAAGGCATCTTTAAATCCTAGGAGGACCGGGGATGTATCGCACGGACGTGGGCCTTTGCTAAAGGTATTGTAAACGCAGCCTGTGACTGTGACGCCTTGTTTGTCCATTCGGAGGAGAACCCAAGGCATGTTGACGGGGTAATCACAGTTACGAACGCGAGGTGTTCGCGTGACCGTTTCGTTTGACGGCTTTCTTGTGTCCGTTCGATAGACTTTACCTACTGCACAGCCGATCCGAACTGCGTTCAGGAAAATTGGCGCTGGCAATGCTGAGAAACAAACGCGTTCTGCCGGGGCTCGACCCAAATCAAAACCGCAGCGCGTGATCACAGTATATCGCGCTGAGCCCATCCCAACTGTGAGACGCTGAAACCAACCATTAGCGATGGTCTTCGATTCCGCCGCATGATCCTCTTCGATCGCAAATAATTCGATACGTTTGGTGTATTTTGGAATGATGATCCTTGGAAAATCACCGAGGTCGTTGATGTCTTCTACGCTTAAAACCTCATCCAGTGTCCGCCGGGATTGCTCGGCTGTTTCGCGTTGAATGCGCCAGTCTCGGACGAGCTTTGCGTATTCCTGTCGAGTCATTCCTTCTTCCTTACGCGGAATCTCGGGAATGGACTGCGAAGGCCTGCTTATTTTAATCGGCGCAGACGAGGTGAAGCGGGGGGTAACCGATCCAAAATCGGGCCACCAGCTTGTCGATAAAATCCAGCCCTCCAGCCATGCGACGAATGGGACGAAAATCATGAGTGGTAGAATTTTGTGAGCCCGCCATCGCCCAATCCGCAGCCAAGGAAGCACATTGTCAATATTGCGCGAACCGCCGAGCCCATAGGCCCACCGCGCAAGAAAATACACACCGATCATTATTGCGATCGTATTCATGGCAAGACCACGAGAACAAACGCGCGAATTAAAGTATATCCGGCACAAAGCATTACCGTTCTTTGAACCCACGACATTCGAGTTTTCGGTTCTGCGGCATGAACGGGTATTGACTGTGTCGTCGTGTAGTAAGCGCGCTGACTCAGCAAGGGCAGCACCTTCGCGCCGTGCCAACCGAACTTCCGCTGGAAAAGCGGCAAGTCTTGTGTCCATCCGAATCGCTGATCGATCAATTCGATCCAGCGCGGAGTGACAAACGGCGGCAATATTCGTTCGCCATCGTCCCGTGTTTCGATACGGGTAAACATACCACCAAAGATGCTATGCTCCATCTCATTGGCGTATTCGAAGACATCGAGTAGGGGATCGCGGGTTAGTGCTGCCCAACGCGCGTTGTCGAACGGCAGATCGAGTAAGGATCGTAATTCATCTTTCAGAGCTTCCCATCGACTGCGGTCATCCTCTGTCAGCCCAAGATCGGTTTCGTCTGCGTTTGCCGATGAATGGTCGTCGAGGGGCGCACCTTCAACCGGCTCAGGTGCGTTCTCTGATGCTGGCGTTGAAATGGTTTCATTCGGCCCTTCGTCCGGGGCGTCGGTTTCAACGTTCGGGTGAGTGGCGGATTCTCCGGGGATCGAGACAACCGAATGAACGGGTGGAGTCCGATCATACTTCGAGACTTCCAACGCGTACTCATAGGCTTCGCGGAGTTCCTGAAAACCTGCTGGATCTTTGGCTTGATCGATTGTTTTTAGCCGTCTCGCGTAGGCCCGCTTGACGGTCTTCGTGTCGGGATCATTCGTATCGAGGCCGAGCGCATCGTAAGGCCAACCGACCGTGTCATCGGACATAGTTGGTCTCAAACGAGTTCAGCATCTCATCAATTTCAGTCCGCGCTTTCTCGATGTCCTCGATATTCTGCGCCTCGAGCAAGGCCTGAAACTCCGCGATGCGCGCCTGCATGAATTGGCGGTCGGCCCCGAGAGTCATGGCATAGGCCTCACCGAGCCTTGCCAGTACCCGTTCGTTCTGAGCTTGATCGCGCGGATGAACCTTGAGCGCATTCAACTCTTTCAGCCGCTTGGCAATATCAGACTCAGACATCTCTAAACCGCTGGTGCCGATGACAATCTTCTCGGTCTTTCCCGATGTGAGGCTGGTCGCCTCGACCTCCAGCAAACCGGAGATGTCGTAGGTGAAACGAATGGAGATCGACTCGTGATCTTTCTTGTTTCGGGGGATGGGCATGCTGAATTCGCCCAGTTTGATGTTGTCGCGAACCAGCGGCGCTTCACCCTGATATACTTCCACCCGAATTTCGGTTTGTCCGGGATGGAGGGTCGAGACGGTTTCTTCTCGGCTGATGGGGACGGTTGAGTTGCGTTCGATGATAGGTAAGAAATAACCAACCTGAACACGCTCGCCCATTTGCTGCGCGGTTTCGATGCCAAGGGTGAAGGCGCTGACATCTGTCATGACGACATCGGACAGCGCTTCATCGCGGGCTGCCAAGCCGGATTGAACCGCCGCCCCTAAGGCGACCACATGATCGGGGTCGAGGATGGCTTCCGGGAACTTTTGTAACTGCCTTGCGATCATCGAACGAATGATTGGCATTCGGGTGGCCCCGCCGACCAGCACGACACGATCCAGTTCTTGCAGGCTGATCCCCGCATCATGCAGCGCACGCTCGACAGGTTTTTTGAGGCGTTTGAGCGGCGCGGCACTGATCTCTTCAAACTTGTCGCGGGAAATCGTGTGATCCAGCTCTAGCCCGTCGATCGCCAGTTTGACGTTCGTTTCCGTGTCATGGCTGAGTTCAAGTTTCGCGCCCTCCGCCGCCCGTCGGATCACGGCCTCTTGGTGAGTCGGAAGACCCTTGCCCCAAGGGTCTTTTTGTTCGCGCAGATGCTTGGCAATGGCGTCAGTGAAGTCTTCGCCGCCTGTAAAGGCATCGCCCGCGGTCGCGCGGACTTCCATCACGCCCTCGAACAATTCGAGGATCGATACATCGAACGTGCCGCCGCCAAGGTCGAACACAAGAAAGGTCGATTCTGCGTCCTTGTCATTGAGACCGTAGGCGAGGGCGGCAGCAGTCGGTTCATTGATGAGTCGATTCACCTCGAGTCCGGCAATTTGGCAGGCGTTGCGCACCGCGCGTCGCTGAACCTCGTTGAAGTAAGCTGGAACCGAGACGACCACGTTGCCGATCGGGCCATCCAGATGAGCCTCAGCGTCTTTCTTTAGGTTTTGCAAAATCATGGCCGAGAGTTCTTCGGCCCGGAAAGACTTGCGGCCCAGCTTCATCACCGAGTCGGTGCCCATCTTGCGCTTGAACAGGCCCACGGTCTGATCGGGATGCGAGACGAGTCGGTGCTTAGCGGTCTGACCCACGATCAAGGCGCCATCATCGCCCAGCCCAACCACCGAGGGCGTCAGCACCTCGCCCAGTGCGTTCGGAATCAGCTTTGGTTCGCCATTGTCGAGGTAGGCGACGAGCGAATTTGTGGTGCCGAGATCAATACCGATGGCGTGCAAAGCGCTATGTCCTCTGGTGGTAAAACCGTTTGAAACAATGGTTATCGGTTGCGCGTATTCCGGGCAAGTAAGGTCCGCTAATCCCAGATCTCCTCGTAAAGCGCGATGATCTCTTCTGCGGTTGGGACGCGAGGATTGTTCTGGGGCGAGCCAGAGGCGAGGGCTTGCTCGGCCATCAACGGCAATTTGCCAAAATAAGCATCGCGGTCATGCCCCTGCGCCTTAGGGGAGGGGACTTCGAGGTCGGCGTTGAGCTGTCGCAGACCGGCGACCAGCTTTTCACAGGCCAGCGCGTCGTTGTCGCTCTCGCTTGCCCAGTTCATCACGCGGGCACAGATGGCATAGCGTGCCGGGGCCGCCTCAACCGAGAATGCCGTGACCGCCGGAAGCAACATCGCATTGGAAAGACCATGCGCGACGTGAAAATGTGCGCCGATCGGGCGGCTCATGCCGTGAACCAGCGCGACGGACGCGTTCGAGAACGCCATGCCTGCTTGCGACGCGGCGAGCATCAGGGCCTCGCGAGCCTCGGCATTCTCCGGGTCCGTATAAGCAGTGCGAACGTGCTGTGCGATGGCCGGCATCGCGGCGAGTGCAACGGCATCGGTGTAAGCAAAGGCTTTGCGGCTGACATAGGCTTCAATCGCGTGGGTCAGGCTGTCGACGGCTGTATCGGCGGTGATGCGCGGTGGTTTGGTGGTCGTGAACGTCCAGTCAATCAGCGCCGCCGTCGCGACCGAGGCGAGACCGCTGAGATTGTACTTCTCAACCTTCTCCGTGTCGGTGATCACGCACCAGCGGGTCAGCTCCGACCCTGTGCCGCCGGTTGTCGGGATGAGAATGAAGGAGAGGCCACATCGGTCGATCTGAGTCGGGGCTTTGTAATCCCGAACATGGCCGGGATTAACGCCCATGAAGCTGATTGCCTTCGCGGTATCCATCGGCGAGCCACCGCCCAGCCCGATGATGCAATCGAAGTCACCAGCATGAAGAACCGCGAGACCGGCATCGACGCATGTATCGGTTGGGTCTTCGACCACACCATCGAAGACCTCGAAGGTCAGACCGGCATTGGCTAACGTGTCGGTCACCGTGGCAACATGCCCTAGCGTCACCAAGTTGGCGTCGGTCACAATCAGCGGCTTCGAAAGGCCAAGCTGCGACAGCACATCGACGGTCTCAAGAGCGACCCCGCCCCCGATGCGTATGATGCGCGGAGATTGGACGCGGCCAATCATCCTAACGCCCTACTTTTTCGCGCCATGCGGCGAAGTCAGCTTTCGCTTTTTCGGTGGTCGCGGGGTAAAGCCCGATAATCGTCTCGCCGGCGCGGACTTGTTCTGTGACGAAGTCTTCGAAGACCGTCATTTCTTCCGCTTCAGTCGCGATTTCGTCTACGATTTCTGCGGGGATGACGACGACCCCCTCGCCGTCGCCGACAATCACATCGCCCGGAAAAACAGGCGCATCGCCACAACCAATCGGCTCATTAATCCCAATGGCCTCGTGAACCGTGAGGTTGGTCGGGGCCGAGGGCCGCGCGTGATAAGCCGGAATATCCATCTCCGCGATCTCCGGGCTGTCTCGAAATCCCCCATCCGTCACGATTCCAGCGCATCCCCGTACCATCATCCGTGTAACGAGAATCGAACCCGCCGATGCGGCCCGAGGATCTTTGCGACTGTCGATCACCATGACTGATCCGGGTGGACAATCCTCTATGGCTTTGCGCTGCGTATGTTCTGGGTTCTGGAAGACGCTGACAGGATTGCGGTCCTCTCGTGCGGGCATATAGCGCAAGGTAAAAGCCTCTCCCACCATAGACTCTGACTTGCCAAGCGGCAGGACTCCTTGGATCATTTGATGGCGAAAGCCGCGTTTGAAAAGCGCCGTACAGATTGTGGCGGTACTGACCGATTTGAGAACATCGCGGATATTGTCTTCAAGGGGCATAGGGGCCTTCCAGAAAGTTCGCAAAAGTAACAAGTTCAGAGTCTCGCAGGTAAGCAGCAAACATCAAGACTTTCGTCGCATAGGGCCAGAAGTCGGGTACGACGGGAGCTTTGGCTGAAATGACACAGTTGAAAACGTCGCACGTTTCACGAGTTTTATTGTTGAATTGCCAGTCGTTCGGAATAGGGTCGCTCTCGAGGACTCTTCCAGAGAGCGTTTTCTAGAAGGGCGGAGGTTATGGTCGAAATAGACCCTTATTCGATTTCAGAAGACGATGGCGTCGCAGCTCATCTTTTTTCCAAAGCTTCGGGAAGTTCGTTCCGGCCTCAACGGTATCAAAGCAAAGCAATTTTCCGAGGCGTCTCGGTCACTGCGACCGTTGGTTCGGAAAAGTGTACGCTAGAGGACGTCAGTCTTGCCGGGGCAAGAATGCGAGGGCGCTTCAAGGTCGCGCAGGGCGATCGGATCGAACTCGAACTTTTGGCGTCGGGTACGACGATCTTTACGTCAGCGGCGGTCGTTGCATGGGAGCAATTTGACGGCGTTGCCACTGATTTTGGTTTGTCGTTTGAGACATTGTTCGACTTACCCAAAATTCGCGACCGCGTCCAAAAGCTTGCGGCACGCATTGCGATCAAGACGGATCACGACAAGCTCTACGAGGACTTGCCGGACGCCTATAAACTTTTGTCGTCTGAACTTACCCATCACCTCGCGTCGATGAAAACGAAAGCGGAGGCGTTGGAGCGAGAAGGCTCCGTACTTGACCCGGTTTGCCGTCATCACTCGACGAAGCGATTGCTACAAGAATGTGGTCCGCAGTTTCAGGAGATTTGGTACAAGTTCAACGATGTTGTCCTGTCTATCCCCCGCCGCGATCCAAGCTTCAAGGCGATGAAATGGCACACGGAGACCGTTCTTCGACCGCTGTTTATGGGGGCGCCGGTCTGGAAGCGTTCTTGGGATAAGCCACTAGGGTATCCGGGTGATTTCCGGATCATGCTGTATGCATACGACAGCCATGAATATGTGCCGACGTCAACGCTGTATGACGCCGTGGTTCATGCCTACCTCGCGCATACACTCGGTGCCTGTATTCGCGGGCGGATGATGCTGACGATGGGGCACATTGTTGACCGATTGCGTGAAGTTGATGCCACGGCTGAAACGCCTTGCGAGATGCTCAATCTGGGCTGTGGCGCAGCGCGCGAATTGCCGCTCCTCTTTGCCGATAAAGCTGAGTTCGCCAACAAGCACGTGAACATTCATCTCGTCGAGCAAGACCCTCATGCACTACAGCATGCGATCGAACTCGCGCTTCCGGCGGCGGCGCAATACCAAGGAAAGGTCAACGTTCAGGGCTTGAATGTATCCTTCAAAGACGTTTTGCGCGCGGGGGCATTGGCCGAGAGTTATGGCCCACAAGATGTGATCTATAGTCTCGGACTCATCGATTACTTTCCGCTTTCCACCGGCAAGCGGATGGCGCGCGATCTTTATGACCGGCTTAAGCCCGGCGGGGTGCTGACATGGTGTAACGTCGCGACGTGCCGCGAGACCTGTTACTGGCCACTCGAATTTCTGACGGATTGGACGCTCTACTATCGGAATGAAGAAGAGATGTTAGATATGTTTGATCTGCCCGGCGCGGAGATCACCCTCGAATTGGAAGAGAGCAAGCAAATCTGGGTGATCAATGCGAAGAAGCCGTTCTAGGCGACCGACATGGTTTCATCGGCACCGAACAGTCGGTCTGCCGGAATGAAGACATGGCAGACCGTTCCGACATCCAACGTGCTTTCCATCTCAAACCGCCCATCGATATGTTCGAGGATGCCACTGACGATGGCGAGTCCGAGTCCGAGGCCTCCCTTTTTCTTGGCCAGCAACCCATCTTCGGCTTGCTGGAACGGGCTTTGTATTCTTTGAAGATCTTCTTCTGCGATTCCGATCCCGTTGTCCCGTACGGAAATGCGAAACTCGCCTGACGCTTCGAGTGATTGGGTAATGTCAATCTGTCCACCCGGATCAGTAAACTTGATTGCATTGGTTAGCAGGTTGGTGACCACCTGAGTCATGCGATGAGTATCACCATAGGCTGTCACATCGGCGGAGGCTGCGTTGAAGTTCAACGAAACGTGCGCGGCCTCAGCTTCGTGGCGACAGACGACGACAGCATTCCTGACCATTTCATGAATTGAGAATTTGTCATCTGCCCAGCTCATTTTGCTGGCGTTTAACCGATGAACATCAAGCAGGTCTTCGATGTTCAGGAGCAAACCCTGTCCAGAGCGGTGAATATCACTCACATACTCCGCATAGGACGGCGGAGAGACTGGACCGTCAATTTTATTAATCATCAGATCGCTGAAACCGATAATCGCGTTCAGCGGAGTCCGAAGTTCATGGCTAATGCTGGTGATGAACTTCGCTTGCGTTCGGCGCGCTTCGATGGCCGCGTCTCGGGCGGCAATGGCTTCTTCTTTGGAGAACTTTAGATCGGCATTTAATTCAAACATGGATTGCTCAATGCGAACTTGCTGTCGTTCCAATCGTTCTCTAGTGAGCGATCCGATGCAAATCGCGCAGAGCCCGACGGTCAAAAAGAACAGATTGACCACGAGGCCGGCGCTGCTGATTGCGGAAAACGGCGTTGTCGCGAGATACACGAAATAGACAAATCCGCTCAGGCCAAGAAGTTTGCTAAAGCGAGGAACCAGAACCGTTCCGCCATAAGCGAACAGGATGACCAGACCGAATGGATACGTGTCTGCGGCCGTCCCAGGCTGCGCGATTAATGTCATCGCCGTTATCGTCAATGCTGGGACGAGAAGGTATGCGACGACAATCGTGTCTGGTTGTACCCGAAGATTTTGGATCGTGAAGAGACCTGCCAGAACTAACATGATCGAGACGCTCAGCATGCGCAGGGTCAGCATAAGCACCGTTTGCTCTCCCGCTGCCGCGACATCGAGAAGGCCGTGCGCGGTGAAGGCGAAGGCACCAAAAAACAAGAAAAACCGGCGCATCGCGAACTTTCGTTCGTCGCCGGTTTTCCAGAAGTCATTGGCCTCCCCCTGAGACTCGAACCGAGGGAGGGTAAACTGTTCCAGCAGATGGATATGTCGGTGGCTGGCGAACTTCATCGTGAAACATTACCATCGGCTCGTTCCCGAGAGGTTTCTTATCCCTAGGGGTTTTGCGGAAAAAACTTAAAATTTTAACAATCTTTCCAAAGGCTAAATTTTCCAAAAAGTGCTTTCAATTTCATGTGGTTAGTGTCGAATTGGATGTGAACAAATAGGGGCAAATTAGTACCCATTTTTCCCTTGCTAACCGCTCTGGATCAAAATCGGTTAATACATCGCCAACCTTGGCGGCGACGTCACAGAGTTCCGCAGAGTAGAGCAGCTTCGAAATTGTGATTTAATTGGGGACATCAGATCGTTACTTTGATGCGTGCCC
>CAZXMX010000121.1:0-9942 GCA_964641645.1 uncultured Neomegalonema sp. | reverse complement strand
GCGCGTGCGATATTTTTTCCGGCGGATCGGTGTCGTATCCATCCGATAGGATCAGTACGACCGTCCGCCCGTTGACGGATTGGCTGGCATACTGCGCGTTGAACAGCTCAAGATTGCTCCCAATCTTCGTGCCGCCGCCAAACCCCTGCGCCATCATCGACAGGCGGTTGACGGCCCGAAACGTATCGCCATCGCGCAACGCATCCGAGATCCGAACAAGCTGTGTATGAAACAGATAAGAGTCGGTGCGCTGATCCGCGCTCATCAACCCTTTGAGGAAAGCCAGAAATACGCGCGCATAGACTGTCATTGACCCGGAGACGTCGAGCAGGGCGACCAACTGAACGGGGCGATCTGGCTTGGTGCGTTTGACAAGATGAATGGGTTCTCCGCCCGTTGCAACGCTTCGGCGGGCAATCTTTCTCAAGTCCAGAGATGCACCTCGGCGCGCGGCACGGCGGCGGCGAGATCGGCGATTTCGAATGGCCTTGGCTATCTGCTCGGCGACGCGCTCGGCGCGGGGCAGGTCTTCAGGTTTCATGAATTCGCGCAGGTCAGATTTATTGATGTTGCGAACCTTGGTCGCGATCAACTTGCCTTCACCGGAAGACGAGGCTTCTCCATCATCCGTATCGTCGGGCAAGTCTTGCGCCCCTGAGCCCGCGCTCTCGGCGTACTGTTCCAACAGGCTGCGATTGCTCCATCGGTTTTTCTGGTGAGGCTTTTCGTCGTCGCGCCCTGTGCGATTACGTTCTCGGCCTTCGTTGAACCAATAGGCTTTGAACAATTCATCAAAACGGTCAAAGCGTTCGGAGTCGTTGGCGCAAATCGCCTTCAATGCGAGTCGCGTTTGCTGTGGATCGGTCGCGTCAATCTGGGTGAGGGCTTCCAGCGCACATTCGGTCTCAGAGACACCGACGGTCATACCGTTGTACCGCAAATGTGTGATAAAGCCGGTCATTCGATCCGCGATACCCTCCGCGCGTTCAGGAAAGCGGGTTGCGGGCATTAGGCCGCCTTCCCGGCAAGGCGCTGAGCCACTTCAGTGGGAACCGCCGCTTGATCCGCTTGCGTCTTCAACAAACAAACCAGCGTTGCTTGCAGCGTCACTGGATCATCCGACAAATCATTGACACTTAGGCCCGACAAGGCCGCAGCCCAATCCAGCATCTCGGCGACGCCGGGTTTCTTTTCGAGTTCTTCTTTTCGGAGTGCTTGCACAAACCCGACGATCTGTTCTGCCAAGCGCGCATTCAAACCGGGTTGGCGCTTCGCGAGGATGGCGAGTTCGGTCGTGCGATCCGGATATTCGACAAATGAATAGATGCAGCGACGGCGCAAAGCATCCGACAAATCGCGCGCACCATTCGCCGTCAGCACGACATGCGGTCTGCACGTCGCCTCGATGGTTCCCAATTCCGGAATGGAGACCTGAAAGTCGGATAGAATTTCCAGAAGGTAGGCTTCAAATTCCTCGTCGGCTCGGTCAACTTCATCAATCAGCAAAACGGGTGGTTTTTCTTGTTGAATCGCCTCCAGAAGAGGACGGCGCAGCAGATATTTCTCTGAGAAAATCTTATCCTCAATCTCATCACCCGACGTCGCATCGCCAGCGGCACGAATAGCAAGCAGTTGCCGCTGGTAATTCCATTCATAGATCGCCGATGCGGAATCAAGACCTTCATAACATTGCAATCGGATCAGGTTGGTGCCTTTGATCTCCGCCAGTGTTTTCGCAATCTGCGTTTTGCCAACGCCTGCCGCACCTTCCAGCAGCAGTGGACGACCGAGATGCAACGACAGATGCAGCGCCATCGCCAGCTCGTTCGACGCGACATAATTCGCATCCGCAAGGTCGGATTTTAGATCGGTCCAAGTCATATTTGAATTCCGATAATTGGCGGCTCGCCCGGAGGCGAGCCGCCCTGCCGCCCGTTAACTGTGCAGACCAAGATCGTTGGCGATCTTCCAAATGCGCCAATGATCGTGAGGCATGTGCGATTGCGTCAAGCCGAACGCCCGGAAGGCATCATGCACCGCGTTAGAGAACGCTGGCACGCCGCCAACATTCGGACTTTCACCGACGCCCTTCGCACCAATTGGGTGGTGCGGGCTTGGCGTTGTCGTGTAGTCGGTCTCGTAGTTCGGTGTCTCCCACGCGGTCGGGATGAAGAAGTCCATCAGCGAACCTGTCTTGACGTTGCCGTGGTCATCATAGGCAATCTCTTGCCCCAGAGCGATGGCGAGCGCTTCGGTCAGGCCGCCATGCACTTGTCCTTCGATAATCATCGGGTTGATCCGCGTACCGCAATCATCCAGCGCATAGAAGCGGCGGATGTCCGCAACACCGGTGTCCACGTCGACGTCCATGACGCAGATATACGCACCGAATGGATAGGTCATGTTTGGCGGATCATAATAGCTGACCGCTTCCAGACCCGGTTCGACGCCGGGGATCGCCTGATTGTAGGACGCGAAAGCGATTTCCTTCATCGTCTTAAACCGTTCGGGCGCACCCTTGACGACAAAGCGGTCAATGTCCCACTCGACGTCGTTGTCATGCACTTCGAGCAGATAAGCCGCGATCATCTGAGCTTTTGCCCGGATTTTCCGGCCAGCCATCGCCGTCGCCGCACCCGCCACCGGCGTGGACCGCGAACCATACGTGCCGAGGCCATACGGAGCCGTATCCGTATCGCCTTCTTCCAGCGTAATGTCATCGGCGGGGATACCGATTTCACTCGCCAGAATTTGTGCGAAGGTCGTCGCGTGGCCTTGCCCCTGAGAGATTGTTCCCAGCCGCGCAATCGCCGATCCCGTGGGGTGAATGCGGATTTCGCAACTGTCGAACATGCCGAGGCCAAGAATATCGCAGTTCTTGACCGGACCCGCGCCAACAATCTCCGTGAAGTGACAAAGGCCCACGCCCATCAGCTTGCGCGTTTTACCAGCCTTAAAGTCCTCGACCCGCTGCGCCTGTTCCACGCGCAGCCCTTTATAGTCGACGGCTTCCAGCGCCTTGTCCCACGCGGTATGATAATCGCCGGAGTCATATTCCCACCCGAGGGCAGAGTTATACGGGAACTGCTCTTTCTTGATGAAGTTGATGCGGCGCAATTCGGCGGCATCCATGTTCAGCTTGATCGCGAGAACTTCGATCATCCGTTCGATGAAATAGGCCGCTTCGGTCACGCGGAACGAACACCGATAGGCCACCCCACCGGGGGCCTTGTTGGTGTAGATGCCATCCACCGCGAGATACGCAATCGGAATGTCATACGATCCCGTGCAGATATTCATGAACCCCGCCGGAAATTTCGTCGGGTCTGCACACGCATCGAACGCCCCGTGGTCGGCGGTGGTATGACACCAAAGGCCGGTGATCTTGCCTTCTTTGGTGGCGGCGATCTTGCCCTTCATCCAGTAGTCGCGGGCGAAGGCTGTCGAGGTCAGGTTCTCGATACGATCCTCAATCCACTTAACAGGCTTGCCCGTGACAATGGACGCAACGATGGAACAGACATAACCGGGATAAACGCCGACCTTATTCCCAAACCCGCCACCGATATCCGGCGAGATCACGCGGATGTTGTGCTCGGCAATCCCCGAGATGAGCGAAGCAACCGTCCGCACCGCATGTGGCGCTTGGAAGGTGCCGTGTAGGGTCAGCTTGCCGTTGACCTTGTCCATGCTGGCCACGGAACCACAGGTTTCAAGCGGGCAAGGGTGGGTGCGGTGATAGTAGACCATCTCCTCGGCGACCACGTCCGCACCGTCGATAACGGCTTCGGTTCCGGCTTTGTCGCCTTGCTCCCACGTAAAGATGTGGTTGGGGTGACGCCGCGCGCCGTGTGCGCCTTCGTTCTGATCCGCGATGTCTTCACGCAGAACCGGCGCGCCATCGATCTCGGCCTTGAAGGGATCGACAATGACAGGGAGTTCTTCGTAGTCGACTTCGACGACCTCGACCGCATCCGCTGCGATATAGCGATCTTTGGCGACAACAAACGCAACTTCCTGACCTTGGAACAGCACCTTGCCGTCGGCCAGCACCATCTGCTTATCGCCCGCTAAGGTCGGCATCCAGTGCAGACCAAGCGGTTCCAGATCAGCGGCGGTCAGAACGGCGACAACGCCCGGAATAGCCATCGCGGCATCGGTGTTGATCGACTTGACACGCGCATGAGGGTAGGGCGAACGAACAAAGTCACCGAACAGCATTCCCGGCAGCTTCAGATCATCGATGTAGTTGCCTTTGCCCTGCGTAAAGCGGGCGTCCTCGACACGCTTGCGAGAGGTGCCAAGACCTTTGAGAGCCGCTGAGCGGTCAATGGGGGTCATCTCGTTCATTGTGCTGCCTCCTTAGCGGAATTCATCTCAGAGGCCGCAGCCATGATCGACTTCACGATGTTCTGGTAACCGGTACAGCGGCAGAGGTTACCCGCCATGCCAAACCGCACTTCTTCTTCGGTCGGGTTTGGGTTTTCCTGAAGCAAGCGGTGCGCCCGCGTAATCATCCCCGGTGTACAAAATCCGCATTGTAGCCCGTGATGTTCCTTGAACATCTCTTGCAGCACGTGCAGCTCATCGGGATTGCCGAGGCCTTCAACCGTCGTGACGTCAGCGCCATTGGCTTGGGCCACAAAGACGGTGCAGGATTTGACCGACTTGCCGTCCATATCAACCGTGCAAGCCCCGCAATGGCCGGTTTCGCAGCCGATGTGCGGCCCGGTAATGTTGAGGCGCTCTCGCAAGACGTGGATCAAAAGCTCGCGCGGTTCGGCGAGGGTTTCGACCTCTTCGCCATTGACCGTCATTTTGACGTGCATCTTATCGCTCATAATTTTTCTCCCCTACGCGCGTTCAATCGCGCGCTCGATGGCGCGGCGGATGACGACGCCTGCGGCGTGTTTTTTGAATTCGACGGGTCCGCGATTGTCTTCGCCGGGCTGTGCGGCACCGACGGCGGCGGCGACAGCAGCACTGATTGCGGCTTCATCGAGAGACGATCCAACCAGCGCGGCGACAGCAGCCTCGCAGTAGATCGGCGTATCGCCAAGGTTTGTCAGCGCGACGGATGCTGCACTGCACGTTCCGCCGTCCTTAGTGATCAGAACACCCGCCGCTGCGGTGGCATAGTCACCAATCTTGCGTTTCTGCTTTTCGTAGGCGTATCCGCCAGAGGTTGCCGGGAAGGTCAAGGCGGTTAGGATTTCCTCTTCCTCACGTGCCGTAAAATAAGCGGCCTCGTAAAACGCTCGGGCTGCGACCGTGCGTGCGCCGTTTGGACCCGTCAGGTGGTAGGTTGCATTCAGGCACTGCATCAATCCGGGCATATCATTGCCGGGGTCGCCATTGGCGACATTCCCGCCCAAGGTTCCAACATACCGAACTTGAGGGTCAGCGATCTGCAACGCGGCTTCTGCGATAATGGGCGCAGCGGATTGCAGCGCCGTGTCTGTGATTAGCTCGTGCTGTGTCACCATCGCACCAATAGTGACGGTATCGCCACTCACCGAAATGCCCTTCAAATCGTCAATGCTTTGTAGATCAACGAGGTGAGACAGATCCGTCATCCGCAGTTTCATCAGCGGGATTAAACTATGTCCGCCTGCGAGGACGCGCGCTTCGTCGCCATGCTCTACGATGATCTTTACTGCGTCCGCGACCGAGGTCGGTCGGTGATATTCGAATGCCGCCGGTATCATGGCTTCCTCCCAACATTTTTGTTGAGAGCAGGATTGGAGTAGAGACGCTCAAGGGACAGTTCCGGTGCGCCAATCCCGTGCCAGTTTTCACGAAATGCGCCTCTGCTTCACGAGTTGCGCCTAAGCCAATCCCAGAGTTTCCCGGATATCGGCCAAACGCGAGCGACTGACCGGAATCTTCTCTAACGACTCGCATTGCTCGAAATAACAGATACCATTGTCCTTTTTCCGCTCAAAACTACTGACGAAGGCAGGATTGACGAGATAGGAACGGTGCGTTTGGATGAACTGACCGGGCGTTAGTCGCTTGATTGCCTCGGAGATTGACCAAGGGCAGAACAGCTTATCATGGCGGCTGTAAAGGATGGTGTAATGGCCCTCTGCACGTACCGCAGCAATCTCGTCGTGGCGCAGGAAAAACGTTCGACCATCTTTTTCATACGGAACCTGCTGCGTTGAAGCGCTCGCGGGTTTGACCGCCTCTTGTGGCGCAGGAGCCACATCAAACGCCTCGGATTGGGACGCTGCTCGCGTCTCACTTTCCTTTGCCTCAGCTCGGTTCGTGGCGGGCAAGAACGTGGCCGAATTCAGCAAGAACGCACCGCAAATCACAAAAGACCCAAGGGTCACGATAAAGGCCAGTGTCTCATTTCCAATCAGCGTGGCTGCCGCTTCCGGCGCATCAACGGCGACGAACCCGGTCCCCGCCATCGCGATAAAATGGACTGCGAAGACCGCAAATCCGAATCCGAGGGTTCCGAGAACAATGTTCCGATGGGTTCTCTTGCCATAAGCCACCCAAACAGCGCCAATGCTCAATCCAATAGAGGCGACGACCGCAAGCCCAATCCCCAGCGGCGTATAGACCGGAAGAACACGCTGGATGCCGGACATGCCAATATAGTGCATCGCGAGAATCCCTGCGCCAACAATGCCTCCGGCTAAGGTGATTGTCTTTGCATCGCGTTGACGAAAATGCAGCAAGAGCAGGGCGACACCGACCACCAAGACTGCGCCAAGCGCCGAGAATAGCGTAATCAGTGGATCGTAGTAAAACGGGAACGGCAACTGCAGCCCCAGCATGGCAACAAAGTGCATCGACCAGATGCCCCCGCCGAGCGTGATCGCGGATAACGTCACGACGGTCTTCCGTCGCGCAACCGACAACTGCGATGCGCCGCGAGTCAGTGAAAGCCCGGTGAATCCCGCCATTAACGCAACCGCTAGCGACGCCGCAATCAGCCAATAATCATGCGACATTTCCAGCATCGATCATCCTTGTTCCACACTTCGTGGAACCGAAGCTAAACGTGAGAACGCCGAGGATCAATTAAAGTGATGCCAGATCAGGTAACCAGTTTGGTTCTTGCAGCGAGAACGCGCTGAGTTCTCCGATTTTTTGGGGCTTAGACGGCTTCCAGTACCCGCCGTTCTAGCGACGTTGATAAACCGAGCATCGCTTCGGAAATTGACCGGACAGCTTTGTGCCGGAGATCACACCCAAAGGGAAGGACGCCGCGTATAGCCGTATCGTTAGTTTTGTTGAATGGAGTTGTTATGAAGAAGATCGTTCCTCTTGTTGGAGCCGTCGTGATCGCGATCGCAGGTTATTTTGGACTAAATGCAGCAGGGTTTATCGGCGGGCCTGCGAAATTGACCGAGCCAGAGCTAGCGGCGGGCTTGGCCGCCTACGCTGAGGAGATAAATGTTGAAGGCGGCATCGCGTTTGATGGCTTTTCACGGCTAGAGAAAGCCGTTGCCGTTGAAAAAACGATCACGATCTATGGACGCTCGACGCTGAACGCTGCCGACCTAAATGACGGGTATCACGACTCGCGGATTAAGCAGGCTGAAAATAAAATGTGCCGAGACGCGACGTTGCGGACCCTGATGATATCGGGTGCGCGTTTTCAGTATAATTGGCTTTCCGCCGACAATGAATCCATTGGAGACACAATCAGGTTCCAAGATGGTGACGAAGTCTGCGGCGACATTCCGTTCCCGAAAAGCGCATAAAGCGCAGGCTGAACGACTCAGCAAAAGCCAATAGCGCGACGCATCTGCTCATGAAGTCGTCGAAAACATAATCGACGACTTCATTTCGCAATACCCCTCCCGTGAGGGTCAAGTTCAGACAATGCAGAAAGTTTCGCGCAACCCGCGCGCATTTGCGATGGCAGAGGTAAAAAGTACCTGATGCCTCCATCATCGTTAGCGAGCCGCCTTCGCGACCTGGAGGCTTGCGAGTTTCGGTTCGTCGTCACCGTCGCGCATCGCCCACAGCTCTTCTTCGACACCACGCTCAATGAGTCGCATGACGCTGAGTTCAATCGCTTCTCTTACCGCAAACTGCGGCGGTTGATTATGCGTCACGCCGGTTTCAATTTCGAGCAGAGAGTCAATCGAGGCGTATTTGAAAACAGAGAACTGAAGGAGCGTCGAATAGATTTCCTTCGTTGTGGTCACGCTTGCCAATACTCGGCCACTCTGCACGCTGACAGCGCGAAGCGACGTCGTGACGCGATCAACTTGATATTCGACGGTTCCACCGATCCCAAGGTATCGAGCGCCAGCGCCGCCGGTCGCAAGGTTGCTCTCATAGGCGATGATCCCTCCCTCAAGTATGACACCGGCGAAGTTCATCGGATCGAGTTTTTCAGGGTCTTTGTGTTCGCTGCGGGTGGCTTGAATGATCTTGCGCTCTTTGAGGACGTTATTCAGGCCGCGTCGTTCAATGACGTCGAACCATTCTCCGTTCCCAGCGCGAAGCAATGCTTCGGTGAGCAGTTCGACGCCGCCTTGCGTGATGGCCCGGCTGGTTTCAGCAAAGCGACTATTCGGTTTTGTCTGACCCGTCAGGTCAGCAAATTCATAAACCGCAACTGGAATGCGCCGTTCTGGTGGTGGCAGGGCCTCCAGCTTTCCGGTTGAAAGCGTATCGGGTGCCGTCTGCGCAGGCGTCTCAAATTGCGTCGCGGGACCATTGGTCACACAACCGGTCAGGAGGCCTGCTAATACGACAGCCGCCACCATTCGTCCTGTTGTTTTAATCGACATGGGTTCAATCCCCCGACACGACGGGAACCGTCAGTGTCGTCGTGCTGATCCCATCGTTGAGCGTAACGTTGATGACGTCGCCGGTGCGGACGTAAGTGACGGTGGCATTATCGATTTCGAATGTACCTTCGGTTCCGCCGTCTTCGAAAATCGCATCTGTGATGGAACTGACGGCGCTGCTGACCAGTCGTGAATTCAGCGATCGAAGGAATTGCTCGCCGAGCGGATCATCCTCAAAAAGCGCCGCGAGGTTCGATGATGTATCGGCCTTATGTTGGTTTTGAATCTGCGCCGTTTGCAGCAGGTGTTGACTATTGAAGGGGTCGCCGCCGAACGATGGATTGATCGGTTGGTATCTCAAGTCTTCGGCCCAGACGGAGTGTGAGGCCAATACCAAACATGCGGCCCAGAGTGTGACGATCGATTTCATTTTAGATTACCTAGAAAAATTGATTTCGATTTCCCGTTGAAAAAAGAAATACAAAATCAATCTGCAGATTTGGTTAGCCGACCGAAGGGAGTGTCTAAAACTAGAAGCGTTTCCGCGTCGCTTCCTGTCATCGTAATCGGTTGAGCGGCGACAGCGGCATGAGCATCGCGCTGAAAATGAATAAGCAATTTGTTCTCGCCATTGACGATAACATTTGACTCAAAGTTCGAACCTTGCTGGTCGACTGCGATACCATTGTCGTGTCCGCTCAGCAGGACTGTCGAGTTCAATAAGTTTCCCTGCTGCGATTGCAGCACCACATTCCCAGTTCCAGAAACGTGCTGCACCGCGGCGTTGAGATAACCGCTTTGCACGACGTGAGCGACGTTGCGTTCGGTTCCCATCTCTGACTGAAGGGTGGTTCGAAGGGCGTTGGTTTCATCCGCAAAGGGCGCTTCAAATGATGCTGCCGCTGGATCAACCTGAGAAATGAAGACGTCTTCGCCATGAGCGGGGGACTGATTGAGCGCCACGAACCCGAACGCAAAACAAGTAAAAATTGTCCGGTAAATACTCAAGGTTCTATTCCTTTGAGGGCGCGGGGCATGACGCCGAGTAAGTCTAGACGTCATGCTTTGAGTGACGATGTGGATGCGCCGCTGAAATTTCACGCGGCGCACCGGCGGGGGATTAGTTGGTCTGAACGACCGTCATCGTATTGCCGCTGCCGATTTGGTTGCCAGCAAA
>CAZXMX010000120.1:0-9983 GCA_964641645.1 uncultured Neomegalonema sp. | reverse complement strand
ACACCTATTCGGCGGTGCCAAAGTGGAACCCGATGAACGTCTGCTCGTATCATCTTCAAGAGGCGGGCGCGACGCCCGAGCAAGAACTCGCCTATGCGCTGGCGACGGCGACCGCGGTTCTCGACGGCATGAAAGCGCGAGACGATGTTGACCCGGCGGACTTCCCCGGCATCGTCGCGCGGATCAGTTTCTTCGTGAATGCGGGCATTCGCTTTGTCACCGAGATGTGCAAGATGCGCGCGTTCGTCGACCTCTGGGATGAGATCACCGAGAAACGCTACGGCGTCACCGATCCCAAACAGCGCCGCTTTCGGTATGGCGTTCAGGTCAACTCGCTCGGCCTGACCGAACAGCAACCGGAAAACAATCCGTATCGGATTTTGCTGGAGATGCTCGCGGTCACCATGAGCAAAAACGCCCGCGCCCGCGCCGTGCAACTGCCCGCGTGGAACGAAGCCCTTGGCCTGCCGCGCCCGTGGGATCAGCAATGGTCGCTGCGGATGCAGCAAGTTCTCGCTTATGAAACGGACCTGCTCGAATACGACGATCTCTTCGATGGCAACCCGGCGGTCGAACGCAAAGTCGAAGCGTTGAAAGAGGGCGCGCGTGCAGAACTGGCGCGCATCGACGAGATGGGCGGCGCGATGGCCTCCATCGACTATATGAAACGGCAACTGGTTGAAGCGAACTCGGCGCGCGTGGCTCGCATCGAACGCGGCGAGCAGGTCGTGATCGGCGTGAACAAATTCCAAGAGACAGAGCCGTCGCCACTGACGGCAGGCGAGGGCGACATCCTCGTTGTCGACCCGGCGATGGAGCAAGATCAGATCGACCGCCTCAATGCATGGCGGGGCAGCCGGGGCGACGTGTCGGGCGCACTGGCTGAACTGAAAGCCGCCGCGCAAGAAGGCCGCAACATTATGCCCGCGTCCATCGCGGCGGCCAAAGCAGGCGTCACCACCGGCGAGTGGGGCCACGTGATGCGCGAGGTCTTCGGCGAATACCGCGCACCTACCGGCGTCTCGGCTTCGGCGCGAGCGACCTCAACAGATGAAGGCGCACTCGCAGACGTGCGCGCCGATGTTGAGCGCGTCTCGGATCAAATGGGCCGCCGCATCAAGTTCCTCGTCGGCAAGCCGGGGTTGGATGGTCACTCGAACGGTGCGGAACAAATCGCCGTGCGCGCCCGCGATTGCGGCATGGAAGTTGTCTACGAAGGCATCCGCCTGACGCCCGCTCAGATCGTCAATGCCGCACTGGAAGAGGGCGTCCACGTCGTCGGCCTCTCGATCCTCTCCGGCTCGCACCTGCCGCTGATCAAAGACGTCATGGACCAAATGCGCGCGTCCGGTTTGGAAGATGTTCCCGTTGTGGCAGGCGGCATCATCCCTGACGAAGACGCCGAAACCCTCCGAGCCTACGGCGTCGCCCGCGTCTACACCCCGAAAGATTTTGAACTCACAAAAATCATGGCGGATATTGTGGGTCTGGTTGAGGGCCAAGCGGCGAAGGCGGCGTAGAAATGAGAGAAGATTATGATGATAAATTTTGGGACGAACACAGCGTAGAGCGACCGCGTGGTTGTTGCGTCAAAGTCGTGCAAGAATTTGAGGACCTCCTAGATCGTGAGCCTAATGAAACGGAGGTCCAGAAGTTTCTCGAAGCGCAGCCGTGGATCTTGGCTGAGCAACATCCACACTGCCATTTCGTGCTCCCTCAATTTCGGTTGTCCGATATGTACGTCACAGACTTCGTACTGCCTGAACGAAGCTCGGCTGGGACGATTTGGTATCTTGTCGAGATCGAAAAACCAAAAGTGATGCTAGTGACGAAAGCTGGTCAACTTGCTGAAACTGTTAGGGTAGCTGTTCAGCAGGCCAAGGACTGGAAAACTTGGTTGCTCAATAATCAAGACGTAGCAATTCGCTCCCGATCCAAAGGCGGACTTGGATTACATGATATTTCACGTATGGTTTGTGGAACGGTGATCGTTGGGCGGCGAAGCGATGGGTCTGCACGGTTTAACGAACTACGTGAGCAGGAATGGGCTGGCTCTCAGATCACGATCATGACGTACGATCGTGTTGTTGAGAGAGCGAGACTTCGTGCTGAGCACTGGGATGTTTATGACGCTTCTATGGACAATTTTCTTTCAGGTAAGCGCTCGCCTTTTGGCCCACCACCTTTTCCAAATAGAACGCGCGATCGCTAGGAGCCGCGCAGCGGCGACACGCGACCGACCGCCCCCACGGGCGGGCGCGTCCCGCCAAAGGCGGGCCACTCCAGCCCTCGGTCAGTCGCTTATCTTGTAAACGAACCGAAAGCGGCATCAAGCAAAGGCGATGGCATGAAACTCATTCTCTTCCTGATCGCCGCCGGGCTCGTCGCCTCGACCGCTTATCTTGCCGAAGATCCATTAGATCCATTCTTCCTCGCAGGCGGCAGCGACAGCGCCGAGCAAATCATCGCGCTACCGCGCACGATACGGCTCGTCGCAACAGTCCTAGTTATCGCCAGTCTCGGGTTGCTAACTTTTCGACCCTCATTGGTCGCAGCGGTGCTCATGGCGGTTGGTCTTGGAGTCTTCGTCCTCGCCCACAACACAGTTCGAATCTCTGGCAAATCATATGAGGTCGTCCAGTCCTTCGCGCTGATCCCCGTGACACGATTTTCTGTCGTTGAAGGGCAGGGAGATTTAGCGAACGAGATTTTCATTGGCTTAGGCCCGCTTAGTCTCCCACAGAAGAAACTGCGTACAGCTCTGGAAGGTTTGAAGCGCAAATAACTCTGGCTCGGCTAACCGCGATGGACCGCGCTACTACAGCAAAGATGAGAGCGAACCATCATTTCGTACATTGGCTTTTCGAGGCTGAGGTGCCACGGTCACGCTTCGAATAGCGATATGTCCGAGGGCCGAATGAAGATAATTCATACAGAGAAGCACCGAAAACGTGCTTCCCAAACTGAGCTATATGGTGGGGAGCTTGTTCCTCCGTTCGAATGCCCCGAGCGGATTGAGCACGTCATCGCTGAGCTTGCGGTACGCGGTTACTCGGACATCACTGAACCTGAGAATTTCGATTTAGCTCCTCTTCTGCGGGTTCATTCTCCCGACTACATTGAGTTTCTGCAAAACTGTTGGATCGACTGGAAGGCAGAAGGTTTCAATGGGGAGGCCATTGCGAGCACTTGGCCCTCGCGTCGGATGACCCGCGAAACCCCGCCGCGCAACATTGATGGTCGTATCGGATACTACTGTCTCGCTTCCGAAACGTCGATCAGTGAGGGCACTTGGGAGGCCGCTTATGCCTCGGCAGAGGTGGCGCTGACAGGAGCTAAGTTTATCCAAGAGGGTCTGCGAACCGCATTCGCCCTCTGTCGTCCACCGGGTCATCACGCTGCGCAAGACATGTTCGGCGGCTATTGTTTTCTCAACAATGCTGCGATTGCTGCGCAGTCTCTCCGCGATGGAGGCGCAAAAAAGGTTGCGGTGATTGACGTCGATTTTCATCACGGCAATGGAACGCAAGCAATCTTCTATGATCACGATGACGTGCTGTTCTTATCATTGCACGGTGATCCGGATGATGCCTTTCCCTACTTCCTTGGCGGCGCAGACGAGACGGGAGTGGGGCGCGGTGACGGCTTTAACGTCAACTATCCTTTGCCGCCCGGCTGCCCTTATTCGAAGTGGGCAGAGGCGTTGCATGACGCCCTCGCAAAGATAAATGATTATGCACCGGATGCTCTCATTGTGTCGCTCGGTGTTGATACATTCGAGAATGATCCGATTAGCTTTTTCAAACTGAAGAGTGCAGATTTTAAAGATTACGGCGAGCAGATCGCGCGCCTCGGATTACCAACGTTGTTCGTTATGGAGGGCGGCTACGCCGTGTCGGAAATTGGTGTCAACACGGTCAATGTGCTGGAGGGATTTGGGAATGGTTGATCGTAAAGAAGTCGATACGCTTGTCGTGGGCGGCGGCCAAGCGGGCTTGGCAATGAGCGAGCACCTCAGCAACAATGGAATTCCTCACCTTATCCTTGAAAAAGAACGAATTGCTGAGCAATGGCGTACGGGACGATGGGACTCTTTAGCCGCGAACGGCCCTGCTTGGCATGATCGTTTTCCAAGTATGGAGTTTGCCGACATTGGCCCGGACGATTTTGCTTCGAAAGAAAGCGTCACGAATTACTTCGTGGAATACGCAAAGATGATCAACGCTCCGATCCAATGCGGTGTCGAGGTTGAAAGCGTTGAACGATTAAAAGGCCGTGCCGGGTTTCAGGTCGAAACGTCCGACGGATCTTTTGAAGCAAAGAATATTGTTTCTGCCACCGGTGCATTCCAATCACCGGTGATCCCGCCGATTGTCCCACAGGATGCGCCAGTCAAACAACTGCATTCCATCGAATATCGCAATCCTGAACAACTGCCAGAAGGAGCGGTTCTGGTTGTTGGGGCTGGATCTTCGGGATCACAAATCGCAGAAGAATTGATGCTCGCGGGTCGGCAGGTCTATCTGTCCGTAGGCCCCCATGATCGTCCCCCTCGCAGCTATCGCGGTATGGACTTTTGCTGGTGGCTCGGCGTCCTCGGTCTGTGGGATATTGCGGCACTCGCACCCGGAACAGAGCATGTGACGATCGCTGTTAGCGGAGCGAACGGTGGGCGCACAGTTGATTTTCGCCGGTTTGCTGAGGGCGGGATGACGCTTACAGGTCTAACGCAAACCTACAAAGAGGGCGTGCTGACTTTCGCTGCTGACCTGTCTGACAATATCGCCGGGGGCGACGCCAACTATCTCTCGATGCTGGATCAAGCAGATGCTTATGTTGCGCGCAACGGTATCGATTTGCCCGAAGAGCCAGACGCCCGTAAATCGCGCCCCGATCCCGATTGTATGATCAATCCGGTTCGTGCGTTGAATCTCGTCGATGCGGGTGTGTCCTCGATTATTTGGGCAACGGGCTTTGCGCGAGATTATGGCTGGCTCAAAGTCGATGCGTTCGAGGAAGCCGGCGCACCGCGACATCAGCGCGGTGTTTCAAGCGAACCCGGAGTTTATTTTCTCGGATTGCCATGGCAATCGCGGCGGGGCTCGACCTTCATCTGGGGGGTTTGGCACGATGCAAAGCACTTGGCCGACCATATAACAAACCAGCGAAAGTACCTCGACTATCACGCCGCAACGCATGGCAATCGCTAAGCGGACTCGCCTCTGATCTGTTTCACCCGCTTAGATAGGGCAGAATCAAATGAATCTGATGAATATTTGAAAGCGCGATAAAAATAGAAATTCGACGAATGAGATTAAATCGGGTTGACCATTAACTATTACTGGCAATCGTACCGCTTGCGTTTTTTTAATTTATTGCTCAATATCATATAGTTTCTTTGATCGAATGTGAGTGTGTTTCAGATTTCCCAACATCAACTCGATGCACTGCGAATTAGTGGATTGCAGGGTTTCGCTCAGCGGGCTGTGGTATACGCACGACAGACTCTTGGCGGGCTGCGGCAGTACGACGATGCGGAGTTAATGCAACGACTGGATGCGGTGAAATCACGAGTGAATGCAATGAACATCCGCGCTGAAAGCTCGATTGTTGATGTTTACATCGAGTGTCTCCGGCACGGATTGCGCATCCTCGAAGACCCCAAAACGGCGAAGTTCTTGCAAGACGTTAATGCCAATGAGTTCGTGCGCGTGCGGCGATTTGTAAGCGAGTTCCACGATGCATGACATTCCCCTGACCCATGTAGTCCAACCTGATGAGACCCTGAGCGGCATTGCCTCGGGCTACGGTCTCGATTGGATCGACATCGCCGCTCGCAACGGAATTGAAGCGCCCTATGTCATAACTCCGGGGCAATCGTTGACGTTGCGTGATCCCGTCCCCACTGCCGGTGATCGCAATTTTCTCGGTCCAGTTGGATGGGAGCCAACTGTCGACTATGAACCTCAACTCTGGTCTTATGAGGTGAGCGCGAACAGTACACCCCCGACGAGTGCAAGCTATTTCAGTTGTGTCCCCCCAGATGATGTGTGTGTTCTCTGTCAGATCACCAACCCACCCTGCGCACAGACGGTGACGATTAAATGTCACGGCGGGAACGTGAGGGCGAGGCTGACGGGTGGGAATGAACTGGCGAAGACCGATGGGAACATCTACTTCCTCGCCGATGCGTTTGATACTGGCGACGCGAGCGTCAGCCAGTTCTTCCAAGGTACGCCACTAATTGATCATGCCGAAGTCGAAGTGGGGTTGACCGGCACATGTGATCACGATGTTCATCGGATTGATTGGGTCGGGGAACAGCGGTTGGTCTCGGGTGGGGGTGGCAGTTTCCCATTCACGGTTAAGACCGACCCGCGATCGCCGTTTCTAAATGTCGATATTTTTGAGAATGACGAACACTTCTGGGCTTACGAAGCCGTCGTAATCGTTTTGGATATCATCATCAACCGAGCGGTGATGCGGCGCGAAGATAACTTTACGATCTCACCGGGCGGCAGCGATCTTTCGTTCACATCGGTTGCCGTGCCTCAGCTGAAATTCATCGGTACTGTTGCGATCTCGCCGCCGACATTAACACGCCGCAAACTCGTAAAATCAGAAGGGCGCCCTCTTGCGCAAGAGGTCGGTATGGGTGCGCGCGCGCGCCAAGTGAGCGACCATACCGGCTGGGCGATGGCAGCCGACCTCAAGATCGTGGTTGGCACCAATACCAAGGAAATCCGCCTCGGCTCTTACAACAAAACCACCCGGCGGATTGATAGTGGGCCGTCGCTGCGTAAGGCCGCAAATAAAAAGTCAACTGCCGAGAAGATCATGGGCATGATCTCCGATGCCGCGAAGTCACTAGCGGGATCGTTGTCTGGTGAGCGCGACGAGAAAAAGTTGCTTCAACCTTATGCCGAGGGTCCAACCGTCTCGGTAGAAATGGGAGTCGAGCAGGCTGAAGAACAGGGCGGCCCTGCACTCACTTGGCACATTACGGCAGGGCTTTCGATCGACTACAAGATGGGCTTGCGCATCGATATCTATGAGGCGTTGAAGATCGCGGCCAAGAAACATCCAGCGGGCAGGGCGCTAGTTGTTTTTCTCGAAGACGCGGAGAAAGGTCGCGATCTGTGGGTCGCTTCCTATCAACTTGTACCTGAACTCTACATCGATTTCAGTGTCGGCATCGGATCTAAGCGGACGGAAGACTCGACTGGTGATGCCAATCTAGCAGCTAGATACGATGTGCTTGCGAATGAACTCGTTGAAATTGGTGGGCACATATCGGGAATGCTCACAGCGCAGGTTGGTGGCGGCATTCATGGTTATTTCGATACAATGTTTACGGATAAGACAGTCTTCAAGTATGAGGCGACGGTTAGTACGACCGGAGGGATCACCGTGGAAACACAGAGTCAGAAATGGGGATATTCTTTTTGGCACAACGGAGCCGCATTGCGCCTAATCAGTATGAAGAGAGTGAACACAAGCTCCGATGCGGACTCAGAAATAAACAGCGGTCGGTCGCGAAGTTCTTACAACGAACAAACCACAACGTCGACCGAGTGGATTCTTGATCGGGATCAGATTAATACTTACCGACTAGCCGAGGGCTGGACCGGGCCATTCAATCCGTTTTGATGCGTATTTTTGTCCTATGTCTTTGCACGGCTATCGCGTTCGGCATCTTCCATCTCGCTCAAGCAGGCAAGATCATGAAAACTGACTATTTGTTCGGCGTTCGATGGGAGATCGATCCGCTCCCTCACGCGTTGGATGTCCAAGGCATTCCCCAGTCTTTCAGCGGTGCCGCTAGAGCTGTCGATGCGCGGCAATCGATTTCGCAATTCGTTCGAAACGGAGGCAATGTCGTATCACTGGCCGCGTGGCCGCCACGTTACGAAGTAGGACAGGAACTGGCAGTATCGCTGCTCTATTGGAAGCCTGATGAAAATCCGAACACGGATGCACGAACGGCGTTCCGAGTTTCCATCGTGCCCACAGACAAGCCCAAACGGCCAAGCATCGCTTTTGACTCCAGCTCAAACTCGCCGTTGGTGCCTATTACCGAAGAAATAAAGTGGGAGCCGGGTGACGAATTCGACACGCTTACCGTAGCATTCGACAATCTTCAACAGATGCCGACGTGGTGCTGGGAAACCGGTGACGTGCTGACAGATGACGCCACCACCCTTCACAGCCTAACTGCTAAATACCGTGAACTCCACACCCTGTTGGCCGCGGGAAGTAATGAAAAATTGATGGATGACGAATGGCCAATCGCGATCCACGAAAATGCCACTGCCTACGATCAACCCATTGCTTACGTGCGGCAACGGACTGGATTTCAATCATTTCTGAACAATCCTGACGTCTTTGAACTAGAAGACTTCCCGACCGAGCCGATGAAGCTCAAACTGGCGGCAGATAATCGTGTAGCTTGGCTGGTGGTAAAGGGCGTGCGGACGCCGTTGCGCTTCGATCACATCGAGGAAGAAGGCATCGGGAGCTCGGTCCATGTCTATTTTACCCGGCGAAGCGGCGTCTGGTCGATTTGTCGCTGATGAGTCACCGCCACGGCACCCTGCGGTGCCTCTTCTACCCATCCAATTGCTCATCCACCAGCAAGCACCAGTCGACCAAGGCCGACATCATTTGCGCTGTGTTGTCGTGAAGAGGAAAGCTCTCGTCGGACGCATAGTTCTGCAATTGAGGAACGGTCTCCATCAAACGAGATTTCAACTCATAGAGCTCTCGATTCCGCACGGATTCATCCCTGTGTTGAAAAGGGTCTTGCGGCAACAATTCTTTGTCTCCGGCTGATTATTCGGCCAAGCATTCTTAAATTCTCTGTCTCAAATCAATTCCCTAGCCAACGAACGCATTGTTCGACATTCTCGAACAATGGACCGATTGGATACTCTTAAACTCTTGCTGCGGATCGTGGAGCGCGGCGGCTTCGCGGCGGCGGGGCGTGACTTTGGCCTTTCGCCGTCAACGGTCTCCGAGCGCATCACAGCACTCGAAGCGCATTACGGTGCGCGCCTGCTCAATCGGACGACCCGCGCGGTTCACCCAACAGACGAAGGCCGTCGTCTGCTCGAAAGCGCGCAGATCATTATCGATGAGGAAGATGGGATCGAGCTTCGTCTTCGTGACGGCGTCGAGCGCCTCTCGGGCGTCATCCGCGTGACCGCACCTGAAGATCTAGGGCGCTCGCTGATTTTGCCCTTGCTGGACGAATTCCAAACCTTGAATCCAGAAGTGCTGATCGATCTTTATCTCTCAGACCGTTACGTCGATTTGGTTGGGGCTGGGTTCGATTTCGGCCTGCGCCTCGGCGAGTTAAAAGACAGCTCCCTCATCCGGCGTAAACTGGGCGACAACCGCCGCGTTATCTGTGCGTCGCCTCAATACTGGAAACAGTGGGGCGTGCCAAACCACCCCAGCGAACTGACGCAACACAACTGCATCATCATGCGCAACGGTTTGTCGTTTGATAATCAGTGGAATTTCAAGATTGGCAAATCGACCAAGGCGATCCGAGTCAGCGGCAATCGGATATCGAACGACGGCGGTATCGTGCGGCGATGGTGCAAAGACGGATATGGCGTGGCCCTAAAATCAATCTGGGATGTCGGGGGCGATATCGCGTCGGGGGTGCTGGTCGAGGCGCTGCAGGATTACACGGCTCCTGCGGGCTCTTTGCAGATCGTTCATGGCGGGGGCAGACAACTGCCGCGCCGAATCCTGAGCCTGATGGACTTCATCTCGGACCATTTCGAGCGAATAGCCGCAAATCCGGGGGATTAAAGCCGGTCTCCCCCCTGCGCTCAAATGCCCGTGAGGGCGACTTCCCGAATGCCAAAAAACCCAGTATTTACGGCTTTGTAAGTGTTTAAGCGTTGAAAATGATCCTGGATAATCCTTGGACAAACCCAAGGCTGCGACGTATGAGCAAGTGCAATATCCGC
>CAZXMX010000119.1:0-10018 GCA_964641645.1 uncultured Neomegalonema sp. | reverse complement strand
GCAACGGCGCGCTTGGCGTCTTTTTGGCCGATGATAAAGCGATCAAGTTCAGAAACGATCTCGCGAGGGGTCAATGAGGACATGTCAGACTTCCGAAGGAGGGCGGAACCAGCGAGCAAAAGGAACCACGCGTAACACAAGATCGCGCAACGGATTCCATGCCAGCCCCAGAACGATAACGAGCAATCCAATCGCCAATGGCACCGCCGCGAAAATCACGGTCAGTCCCGCGCCGGATTGGTAAGCTGCATAGGTAAGCGCGGCGGTGAAGTAGAGCAAGGAGGACGCGACCAAAGATCGGCGATCAAGGATGAGACCGAGCACCGTAAACGCCAGCGCAAGCCCCGCGATCATCCAGATCACTGTTCCCACTTGCGCTGCGATCAAATCGGTATTGCCGCTGCTGATCCCGATGCCGAACATGGCGATGTGATCTTTCAGGACATAGAGCATCAACCCGTGGACCATCAGCGGGGAACCCACCACAAACAACCACAGCGCCCACTCATGTTCTTGCCCTTTGCGCGCTCGATCTTTTGAATCGAGATAGACCCCTGCGATCAACAGCGCCGCACCGCAAAGCGCCAGCACTGAGAACGCCGCGAGCGGCTCAACGTGCCGCATCGCATAGGTAAAGACGAGCAGCACGGCACTCACCGCCAACCCAAGCACAAGGATCGGCAAGCGGAAACGAACGACGGTCACGGTGAACAGCGCCGTTAACAAGCCCAGCAGCCCAATTTCGCCTTGCCCGGAAAAGATCGCCGTCCAAGAAAAACTCTCTGTCGTGACGCTCAGATAGGCTTTCGTTGCCAGCCAAATAAAGAGGCCAACGGAAACAACCGCTGGAAATTTGCGCCGCGCCTTGAACACAAAAATCTCGGCCAGCACCCAGAAGAGGGCGGCAAAGGCGAGATAAACGAACGTCGGATTGAGGCCGAGCATCGTGGCGAAACGGCTCATCGACAAATAGACGATGACCAACCCGAGGCAGAGAAACAGGTCACCGAAGTTATTGACCAGTGCGAACGGTTCTTCTTGCGCAGCCTTGCGCGCCTTTATGGCGGCAATCGCATCGGCTTGTGCCTGCGAAATCACGCCTTCGGCGACAGCAATATCGAGGGTGCCGCGTGGCTTAGCCGGAGCGGGTTGCGCCTTGTCCATTACTCAATCGTCTCAAGAATGACGCTGTGGTTGGTATAAACACAAATATCGGCAGCAATTTTCATCGCTTTTTGGGCAACTTCGTCCGCCTTCGCATCCGTCTCGTGCAAAGCCATCGCGGCAGCGAGCGCATAGTTGCCGCCCGATCCGATCGCCGTGACACCATGTTCCGGCTCCAGCACATCCCCTTGACCGGTCAGGACGAGCGTCACTTCTCGGTCAGCGACGATCAACATCGCCTCCAGTTTTCGAAGATAGCGATCGGTGCGCCAATCTTTCGCCAGCTCGACGGCGGCGCGCATCAACTGTCCGGGGTGAGCCTCCAGCTTGGTCTCTAGCCGCTCAAACAGCGTGAAGGCGTCTGCGGTCGCGCCAGCAAAACCGACGATGACTTCATGCCCGCCCACTGACAAACGCCGCACCTTGCGGGCGTTGCCTTTGATAACGGTTTGACCGAGGGAGACTTGGCCGTCTCCGGCGATGGCGGCGAGGCCGTCTTTGCGGACGGCGACGATGGTCGTGCCGCGCCAGCCCTTGCGTTCAGTGTGTTCTGTCATGCGAAGGATGTCTGGCGCGACGCCCTGAAAGTCAAGGCTCGCTCGTGCGTTTCGTCCTAGGCCGCCGAGGGAAACGTTGGATGGTCGTCGCCCGCAACCTGCAGGCGGATCATCGAAATCTGATCTTTTGCCCGGATTTTCAGGCGTTCTAGCGAATGTAAGCGCACGCCGTTGGGCGCAGTCATCGCCATTTCATCGCGGATGCGATTGTCGATTTCGGTGTGGCGATTTCGGAGGTCTTGCAACCGGTCGATCAAACGTATCGGGTTGGACATTGCATTCTCCTCGTTGCTTCGCGGCTTCATCGGAAGCCTCCTTTACGAAAGTAAGCTAGCAGAATGTCGGCTAATGGTAGAGCGAATTGAACTTCAAATTGTCCCTAAATATTTGTTAACGAACACTTTGTCGGAAAGCGCCGCGGCGCGATGCTCGCTGTTCCTGCGAACAAAGTTAACGGCCTAGTTTTCGCAACGGGTCTCCTGCAGCAAACAGGAGTGCCTCTAAATGAAGCGATTTGTTCCCGCCGTGACAGTCCTTTCTCTCTTTGCCAGCAGCGCAGGTGCGGCCACGCCGACTATCGAACGCGACACCTATTTGAGCCTTCATCTCACGGCGGCGGTGGACAGCAATTGCGACGGCGAACTATCGGACGAGAGCGCCGAGAACGCGACCTTCGGGACTGAAAAACTGCTCGAAGCGGGCCAATGCCTCGTTTATCGGACGGATTACAGCAACAACGGTGACTTCGCGATCCGCAAGGTCGAGGTCCGCACCCCGGTTCCCGATTTCATGGTGTATCAGGACGGATCAGCGTCGCATGTCGAAACGCCTCCGGGCCTTTGGCCGGTTAAGCCTCAACCCCCCGAAGGCGGGCGGGGCGGTGATTTGGTCTGGCCCTTCAAGGGTGGTCTTGCGCCGGGCGAAACGGGACGGGTTGAGTTTATCGTTAAACTGCAACCGGTTGGCGGAAAGCTCGACTTTATCCGCGAAGCTGCGGAATAACGCGAAACCTGCCACCCCTAAGGCGCAGTATCGCTGCGCAGATCAATGACCTTCGCCGTGGTCGTTTGCAGACGTTTGGCCAATTCCTGCATGACCTCGAAAGACAGGCTCGGGAAGTCTTTGAGCATGCGGAAAAACAGGTCTTTGGTGATTTCCAATGCGACCAACTCTTCGGTCGCTCGAACCGTCGCGCTCCGAGGGGCGTCCGATAGCAAAGCCAACTCCCCGACAAATTCATTGCTGCCAATGGACACAAGTTTGATCAGGCCGTCCGGCGTTTCGGCCAAGACATCCGCTGCCCCAGAAATCACGACATAGGCCGTATCCGCCTTGTCGCCCTGAGCGAACAGCGTTTGCCCTGCGGCGAACTTGATGCGCCGACTGGCAAAGGCGAGCAGCTTAAGGCTCGCGGGTTCAAAATTGGCGAATAGCGGCACCTGCGCCAGCACCGCTACTTCGTCGTTGAGACCGCCGGTGGACTCGCTCGGTTTCACGTCGGCGCTTTCATCGGCTTTCACCTGCCCAGCCTCGAACGAAATACGGCGGCTAAAAATATCCGCATACTGAGGCCGTGCAAGCGCCGCATAGGTGGCCTTACCCGCTCGCAAGTCTACGGCGCGGGTCAAAACCCGTCTGGCAAGCATCTCATCCACGACGATAAGGGGCTCGTTCAAAAGCAGAACTTGTGGTTGGCGCAGCAAGGCCCGCGCAAGACCAATCCGCTGTTGCTGAGAGGGCGATAGCCGTTTTCCAGCGGGGCCGATCTCATGGGCGAGGCCTGCCCCCAGCACGATGGGCAATAATTGATCGGCGTCCAAAGCCTCAAACACCAGCGCCTCAACGCGTTCTCGCGACCGAGAGATATGAGGAACGATGCGGCCAAACAGAATGTCATCAACGAGAGGGGCTCCTTCCGTTGGTGCCGCATCGTTATAAAACGCGATCTTGTCTTGTCCTGCACTGCCAAGGCTTTTCCGAAACGCATGGCGCGCTTCGACAATCTGTTCCTTCAATGCGTCGTCCAGCACGTCGAGCCTGTGCTGAACATCGACATAGGCCAAGGCGAGACTGAGCAAGCGGCCGCGATTGGCCTGAGTTTCGGGGGTCCGCTCCAGCGCGTCCTTTATCTTGGGTAGTTCTGAAGCTTCGACAAAACTGAACTGCTCAATCAGCGGGTTGTCCGGTGAAATGTTGGCGAAAATCTCCAGCAGCGTTGTCCCGATACGGCGACCAATTTCGACCAGTCGGTTCGACAAATCGCGCTCGCGCAGCACCGCTCGGAGCAGGCGGTTCTGAGACAGCATCTCATCGGAAAAGTCAGGATGCTTGGCGACTCCAAAGCGGAGGTTCTCACCGATTGACGCATTTTCGCAGTACCGTCTGGCATCGAACCGTTCCACCATCGAGTCCAGACCGTGGCTTTCGAGCCGAGCGGCAACGACCTTTCGGGCGCGCAGAATGTACTTGGTGTCGATACCACTGGCCTCGACCGGTTCGCGGAGGCCCCAACGGAATAGATCATCCTCCATCTCAACCACGGCAAGCATTTGCAGCATCGCCTCACGCAATTCTCGATCATCTGAGACCCCGGCAGCGGCATAGTCGATCCAATCGGTATCTGGATCATCAAGCGCATTGCCGGTCCGGCGCGCCTCGGAGGCTTCGTGGAAAGTCCCGTCGGCGGGTTCGCGCTTCAGCGAATAGGCCAGTGTGTCAAACACAGTGGGCCCGTGTAGATAAATCTGTGCGCCGAGGTAAGCCACATTGCGCCCAAGCGCCGCATTGGGCAGCGACGACAAGGCCGCGTCGCCAAATTTGATTTCGCCGCTTTTGGGAACGCGCAATCGCGCGACCGCTTCGATCAATCGCGACGAACCGGAGCCCGTCATTGCGACCGACTCGTTGAGGTCTAAGGTCGCCGACACCCGGTCGAGCATCGGTGGATCGCCGTCTTCGGCGACGGTCAGATTTGAGAGTGTCAGCGGGCCGTCAAGCGTTCCACCGTGGGGTTTGGCAAGCTCAGGGTCTGACAGGCCCGCTGGGGCAAACTGCGAGATCACTTGTTCGTACTTGATCTGCGTGTCTTGCCGTCGCTGGTCCCAATCGATCAACTCCTTCATAGGGCCCGGCAGATCTTTGTAAGCGACGATCACAGCGATCAATTGCCCGACATCCAGCTTGCCATTGATCGCAAGCAACCCGCCGATCAGATAAAAAAGAAAGGGCGTCAGTTGCGACAACATATTGTTGATGAATTTGACGCTGAATTTCTTTTGGTAGAGTTGAAAGCGTATCCCGAAAATCCGCCCGAGCCGGGCCGCCATATTGGCCCGCTCAAAACGAGCCGTATCGTTGACTAAGATTTGCTCAATGCCATCAACTGTCTCTCCGATCCGCCCGGCGAGATCACGCGCGGTCAACTGACGCTGTCGCCCCAACTCCAAAATAGGGGCGCGGAGTTTGGGGATCAGCGCGGCTTGCAATAAGGCAATCGCTCCGGCCAGAAACCCGAGCCAAACATTCTGCGTGATGATGAACGCCATCGCCGTCAGCGTTTGGCCACCAAGAAACACCGGCTGGACATACGCATCGCCGATAAATCCGCCGAGCGGCTCGACCTCGTCTTTGATCATCGTGGCAAGTTCGGGCGCTTTGACTTTTCGGAAATGCGCGAAGGGAAACCGCAAAATGCGGTCGAACAACATGAACCGCAATCGGCGCAACATCCGTTCGCCCATGCGCCCTTTTGCTGTGTTGATGACCAGCTTGAACAGGCCATTCACGATCACCAGCGCCAGAAAAGCGAAGCTCATCCAGATCAGAAAGGACACACGGTCCAATTCAAAACCGCCAAACAGCGTGACAGGCTCACCCCACCATCCGCCGCCCAGTGTGACGAGTGAAAACGCGATCCGCGTGCCGCCTTCAGAAAAGCCATTCCCTTGAATGGCTTCGTTCACAATAGTTTTGGGTAAATCGAGCGACAGAAAATAGAAGGGCAGCGAAAGCAGTACAATCGCGATAATGCGAATCTGGTCGCGCTTCGAATAGCGCCAGATGAACTGGAAAACACCCTTGTCCATGTCCTGCCCCCGTTAAGCAGTCTTACTCAAAATCAGCGATTCGCGTAATAAGAGTTTTTTGAGAAAAAATTCACTAAAAACGGGATTTTCTAGTTGCTTCAACCCACGGATGGACCGCGAGGGCGCCGAGAATAGCGCGCAGACGAAATTCCTGTTTAGATCAAGTAGAACGCAATGACTGGAGGGCCCTCGCATGGAACACGCATACACCTCGCATGTCGCTTGGACAGGCAATCGAGGCGAAGGGACGTCAAGCTATCGGTCGTATGATCGAACGTGGGATGTCGCAATCCCGGGCAAGGCGGTCATTCACTGTTCAAATGACCCGTTGCTGGGCGGCGATCCGAAGAAAATGAACCCGGAAGACCTGTTAATTTCCGCGTTATCGGCCTGTCATATGCTGTGGTATCTCCACTTGGCATCTGATGCGGGAATTGTCGTAACCGCCTATGAAGACGATCCGAAAGGCGTCGGAGAAGTTGATCCCGGCGGTGCGGGCCGGTTCGTCTCTGCCGTTCTTCGACCAAAGATCACAGTTAAGTCGGGCGCTGATATGAACGAGGCGGCGGATATCCACAATCGTATCCATGATGTTTGCTTCATCGCCCGATCTGTGAACTTTCCTGTTCATTACGAGCCTGTTTTCGAGATCGAGACTTGAGGTTTGGTAGGTAAACTCGCATTAAAGTGAATAAAATCCGTAAGTAATTCAGGTATTTTCATTCGGTCAATGAAGAGTGTATATTAGAGGGCAAAAGGAACCTCTGCCCATGCGCCGCGCGACGATTGAGCGAAATACTTCGGAAACAAAGATTGCCGTCGAGGTCGTTCTCGACGGGACGGGTCAGTACGACGTGAAAACCGGCGTTGGGTTTTTCGATCACATGCTGGAACAGCTCGCCCGCCACTCACTCATCGACATCACGGTCCGTGCGGAAGGGGATTTGCATATCGACGATCACCATACTGTCGAGGACACAGGGATTGCGCTGGGGTTGGCGCTTGTCGAGGCGCTGGGCGATTACAAAGGCATCCGGCGTTATGGCTCTTGCCTTCTGGCCATGGATGAGGCGCTGACCCGTGCGGCGCTTGATCTGTCCCGGCGGCCCTTCTTGGTTTGGAAGGTTGGCTTTGACGCTGAGAAAATCGGTAGTTTCGATACCGAGCTAATCCGGGAATTCTTTCAAGCCTTTGCCATGAACGGCGGCATCACGCTGCACGTGGAAAAACTCGACGGGGCCAACGCGCACCATATCGCGGAAAGCGCCTTTAAGGCTGTTGCGCGTGCGCTGCGCGATGCGATCGAGATTGATCCTCGTAAAGCTGATGCAGTGCCAAGTACGAAGGGAGTTCTGGGTTCGTGACCACCGACGGTTCCATCATCTATCACCGCACGCCGAAGCGCCGACCCATCTACCGCGTCTTGGCCGTTGGCTTTTTTGTCCTTGGTGGATGGTTGATTTTGGGCGGGCTATCGGGCGAAGCCGCGATGCTTGAACGGTTGGTCGGTCTCGTGGCCTTCGCTTGCTTTGGATTCTGCGCTTGGATGGCGGGGCGACGGATAAACAGGCGTCATCGGGTCTATGCAATCGATCACGATGGCTTTGCGCTCTTTGGATCAGACGGACAGCGCGCGCTGAATGTTGACTGGAAAGAGGTCCAAGGCATCGGCGTCTCTGATTTCGGCTACGGCAAAGTGCTGACGTTTGCCTTCCGTGATCCAGATGAGGTCAAATCGCGGATGACCCCAGATCAGCGGTCTCGGGCAGATGCAAACGAGGCGGCGGGTATTCCCACGCTGACGATACAGCAAGGCGCCATTGACGTTGATGTGGATGAAATTCGCACGACCAGTACCCGGTTCTTCTTTGCGGTGGGTTGATCGCGGGATTTTCCCTCGCCATCGCGCGCATTTGCAATAAAACACCTCCCATGAATCAGATGGTCAAATGGTCAGTCTTTCGAGGGCAGGGCGATGTCGCGGTGGTGCCGCAGATGCCGTTGCTCATCCGCTTGCGCCAGATGACTCCGGATACGTTCTTTAGTCAGGACATGCTCAAGCCATTGAAGTCACTCCTCGACACGAACTTTATCATCGGTCCGACGTGTATTTTGGCGGCGTTGTATCTGCCAAAGATCAGCCTGATCCTTGTCATCATTGGGCTGCTATCGCTGACCCTCAGTGCCTTCTATTGGTTCGCGTCGCATTGGCTGTGCCGAACCTATTTGCGCTATCGCGGCTATGCCGAAGGTGATCCGGTTGAGGCCCTAGATTTTGAGGCTGCTCGGGCCACTGCATCATGACAACAGTCATTATCGATTACGATTCCGGGAACTTGCGTTCGGCGGAAAAATCCTTTCAGCGCGCGAGTGCCGAGGTGGATGGCGGCCCAATTCAGGTCAGTGCGGACCCCGCCGATGTGCGACGCGCGAGCCGCGTTGTCCTCCCCGGTGTTGGCGCTTTCGCCGATTGCCGCCGAGGTTTGGACGCGGTGCCGGGCATGGCCGACGCGCTGTCCGAACATGTCGAGGCTGGGAAACCGTTTTTTGGCATCTGTGTGGGGATGCAGTTGATGGCCAGCATGGGCCGCGAGTTCGGTGAGACAGAGGGCTTTGGCTGGATTCCCGGCACGGTCGAAGCGATCAAACCGTCAGACCCTTCGTTGAAGATTCCGCACATGGGGTGGAATGCGCTGTCCCTCACGGCACCGCATCCGGTTTTTGACGGGATCAGCGACGGCGATCACGTCTACTTTGTTCACAGCTATCATTTGACCCCGGAAGATCCATCCCATCGCCTCGCGAGCGTCGACTACGGCGGTGCCATCACCGCTGCTGTGGGAACTGGAGCGATGTTCGGAACGCAGTTTCACCCGGAAAAATCTCAGGCCGTCGGCCTCCGGATTATCGGCAATTTCTTGAAGTGGAACCCCTAGCACGGTCGCTAAAAGAAGCGCTTCCGACAACTCGTTCGCGCCATCCGCGCTTTGCAGGTGGGTTCTTTACCTTGGACTTGGCAAATCTTTGACGAGCATCTAACCCGGCGCTTGCAGGTTTTTTCGAGGCACGCCGCCGTCTTGCAAGATGCCTTGTCTTCGTCCGAACAGCCGTCATACCGCACCGAGCAAATGTTGCAGCCCTGATAAAACTGAGCGCAGCCGTCCTTGACCATATCGTCGATCATCGTTGGGGCGAAAATCGTTCGATAGATCAGCGATTCTTTGTCGCGCGTTAGTTTTGAGACAATGGTTGCGGGGCCACATTGCGCGACGACCCCCGGTTCCAAAGCAGGGGCTTCTCGCCCCTCCCGTTTTGGGTTCGGGAGCGGTGTCGGCGGTGAGATCGGATCGCCTTCAGGCTCCATGATTTTCGCGGTCAAAGCGTGAAACGGTCCCGTCAGGACGGCGTACGCCGTGTTCCCCTTGGCCACATTCGTCATCGCGACACTTGCGCCGAGGCTCGCCACGACGCATAGCGCACCCAACAAAGACCGCCGAAGACGAGGACCGCGATGATTTTCTACCCTGCCATTGACCTTAAGGACGGTGCTTGCGTCCGTTTGCTTCGTGGACGAATGGAAGACGCAACGGTCTTTAATGCTGATCCAACCGCTCAGGCGCAGGAGTTTGAGCAACAAGGAGCCGAATGGCTTCATCTGGTCGACCTTAATGGTGCATTCGCGGGCGCGCCGATAAATGAAGACGCTGTCGCGAAACTGGTAAGCGCCGTTAACCTTCCTGTTCAACTCGGAGGAGGGGTTCGAGATCGAAAAACCATCGACCTGTGGCTTGAACGCGGCATTCGGCGTGTTGTTTTGGGCACGGCGGCGGCCAGGGACCCGGATTTGGTGCGTTCAGCAGCAAAAGCGCATCCGGGACGGGTTGCGGTTGGCATTGATGCGCGCGGCGGCAAAGTCGCCGTTGAAGGATGGGCCGAGACCACAGAACTCTCGGCGCTCGATCTCGCCAAGCGGTATGAAGATGCAGGTGTTGCCGCCATCATCTTCACCGATATTGACCTCGATGGCGCGATGGAGGGACCTAACGTAGCGGCAACCGCCGAGATGGCCGCCGCCACCTCAATCCCGATCATTGCTTCTGGCGGCGTGTCTTCGATGGATGACCTACACGCGCTGAAAGACAGCGGCGCCCCGCTCGATGGCGTCATTTCAGGCCGCGCGGTCTATGATGGAAAGATCGCTGTTGCGGATGC
>CAZXMX010000118.1:0-10028 GCA_964641645.1 uncultured Neomegalonema sp. | reverse complement strand
AGATCGACCGCCGCCCAGTCAATGCCGAGATCAAGCGACGACGTCGAGACAACCCCGCGCAATTGCCCGTCCGCCATCGCAGCTTCAACCTTGAGACGGGTCTCCTTTGCGAGTGATCCATGATGCAGACCAATCGGCAAGTCGTCGTCATTGACGGCCCAAAGTGCTTGGAAAAATAGTTCCGATTGCGCGCGCGTGTTGATGAAGATAATCGCAGTCTTCGTATCCGACAGCGTCTCCATTACAGCAGGCGCTGCGTAACGCGCGTTCATACTAGACCACGGGGGCGGGCGCTCGGTTTCGAGAATTGAAATGTCCGCTTGCGGGCCGGGATCGGCTAGGACAATCCGGCCTCCTTCCGGATCAAGCCATTGGACCAGATCATCGGGATCACGAACGGTGGCGCTGAGACCAATGCGCCGATGGTCCGGCGCGAGCCGCCGCAGCCGTGCGAGGCACAGTACAAGCTGATCCCCACGCTTGGTCCCGGCCAAGGCGTGCGCTTCGTCCACGATCACGGCGCGCAGGTTCGCGAATATTCCCTCCGTTCGCGTATCGGCGAGCAGCAAGACAAGACTTTCCGGCGTTGTTAGCAAGATATGTGGCGGGTTGCGGCGCTGGTTCGCGCGTTGCGATTGTTTCGTATCGCCTGTGCGGTCCTCGACTCGGATCGCGAGACCCATCTCGGCAATGGGGGTTTCTAGATTGCGCCGAATGTCCGCGGCGAGCGCTTTCAGGGGCGAGATATAGAGGGTGTGCAATCCGTCGGGCGCTGCTTCCGCCAACTCGATCAGCGACGGCAAAAAACCTGCGAGCGTCTTACCGCCCCCGGTCGGCGCGATCAAAAGCTGCGTCGAGGCAGACCCAGCCCCGCCCAACAGGTCAAGCTGGTGGGTATGCGGTTGCCACCCATTCTTAGAGAACCAGTCAGAAAAGGGTAGGGGGAGGGCGCGTTCCATCGCGAACCAAATAGCCCGCGAGAAAGCCATCGCCAAGCGCTCGCGAAAAACTAAACTCTTATGAATGAAAGCTACCGACCTTCTCACACTCACGCCGCAGGGCCTTTATTGCCCGCAAGGCGACTTTCATATCGACCCGCAGAGGCCGGTCGAACGCGCGGTGGTCACGCATGGACATGCCGATCATTGTCGTCCGGGGCAAAAAGCCATGCTCGCGACGCCGAATACCATCGCTATTGCACAAACCCGTTATGGTGAAGACGCATTTGGAACCGTTGACCCGCTGCCCTTTGGCGAGCCTCGAAAAGTTGGCGATGTTGAGGTAACATTCTTCCCGGCGGGTCATGTGCTGGGGTCTGCGCAAGTTTTCATCGACTACAAGGGCGCACGAGCGGTCGTATCTGGCGACTACAAACGACGCTCCGATCCAAGTTGCGAGGACTTTGAGGTCGTACCCTGCGATCTCTTCGTCACCGAAGCCACCTTCGGCTTACCCGTCTTTCAGCATCCCCCAGCAGGCGATGAAATTCGTAAACTCTTGCGTTCCATCGAGACTTTCCCAGAGGCGACGCATGTCATCGGCACCTACGCGCTCGGTAAGGCGCAACGCCTGATCACGGAGGTGCGCGCGGCGGGATGGGATGCGCCGATCTATATTCACGGCGCGTTGCGAAAGCTCTGCTACCTCTATGAGGCGCTCGGGATTGCGCTTGGGCCGCTCGAAGACGCCACGATCAAGTCTGACAAAACCAAAGGCGAGCGGTTTCGCGGAAGTATCGTTCTCGCGCCGCCGTCGGCCATTGCCGACCGCTGGGCGCGGCGCTTGCCCGAAGCCAAGGTCGGTATGGCTTCTGGTTGGATGCGCGTGCGGCAACGGGTAAAGCAGCGCGGCGTCGAAGTCCCCCTCGTGATTTCTGACCACGCCGATTGGGACGAGCTGTGCGCGACGATCCGTGATACCGGGGCCGAAGACATCTGGGTGACTCATGGTAGCGAAGATGCCCTCTGTCACTGGTGTAACGAACAAGGCATCCGCGCCCAACCGCTATCGATTGCAGGGCTGGGCGAGGAAGAAGAGTGAGCTTTATTCCGTCAGCGCGTGACTGCCGAAATACATAAACTCACGGTCCATCTTCGCGACATCCGCCGAGGCAAGTTTCATCGAGGGGCCATCGAGCATCTTAAAGCTCTTCTGGTCCTTTACCCATTTGTCGGCGTCTTGCAGAGTCGAGAGGGTATAGGTCGTGGTCTCGCTCAGATAGTGCGTCGGGATGATGACCTTGGGCTTCAGTCGCTCGACAATGTTGTTGCCCATATCGTAAGACAGGATGTGTTCCGACCCGTCGATGGGCAGGGTCAGGACATCGACTTCCCCGATGGCATCCCAGAAACCTTCTGCAGGGTTATGACGATTGTCGCCCCAAATCAGCGTGCGGATGCCGCCCGTCTCGATCAGATAGACGACCATGTCCATGTGACCGACATTGTCGGGCGGACAAGCATTCACGCCGAACTCTGCCAGCGCGTTGGTCCAATTGTACCAGCCCGGAGCGACGCAAGCATGTTTGTCGGCAAACCCGGTGATCTTGAGGTCGGCAAACTCAAAGTTACCAACCATCCGATCCAGCACCATCGTCGAGACTGGCCGGTCAATCGCGTCATGATCGAAGTGAGTATGCGTTGACATGGTGATATCGACGGGCGTTTCAGGGAACTTATTCTTGAACCACAGCCCCCAAGCACCCGAAGGATCATCGCGCCAAGGATCAAACAGGACGGTTGCACCGCCCGGCGAGGTGATCTTGATCGCGCAGTGACCGTAGAAATCGATCCCGACTTCGCCGTCATCGAATTTCTCGGTCTCTTGCAACGCGATGACATGATTGTTGTTGCCGGGTTGGGTCCAATCGGTTGATTGCGCTTGAGCTGGTTTGCTGTCGAACGCGGCTGCCGCGGCCCCGACACCAGCAGCGCCAGCGGCCATAAACAACGAGCGGCGCGACAGTCCTTGCGCCATGTCATCGTTTTTTCCGTTGATCAAAGTGGGCTTCAGGTCTTCTCTCTTCATGGAATGTCCTTCCCAGCTATTGTTTCCTCGCTCGCCGAATAGACTTGACGGCGAGATACCGCTTACGGTGGAACATGCGAAAAAATATGCAAGCAAAGAGAGCGTGATGAGCAGCTTCAGTTTTAACACCACTCCGCAAATGGTTTTTCGGGACGGCTGCGCTTCAGAGCTTGGCACGTTGGCAGCGGGCATTGTTGGCACGCATGTTCTCTTTGTGACGGATGCGACCATTCGCGGGCTGGGGTTGGCCGACGAAGCGCTCGCAAACCTCAAGCAAGCGAATGTTGCCGTGACGATCTACGACGGTGTTGAGGTCGATCCGCCGGTCCATTGCGTTGAAGCCTCGGTCGCTGCTGGTCGTGAAGCGGGTGTGATGGGCGTGATCGGATTTGGTGGCGGTTCCGTCATGGATACCGCGAAGATGGCCGCATATCTTCTGTGTTCGGACCAACCGCTTTCGGAATGCTACGGGGTTGAGCAATGCACGGGTGAGCGTTTGCCGCTCATCTTGGTCCCGACTACCGCAGGCACCGGATCAGAGATGACACCGATTTCGGTTCTCACCAAATCAGCAACAGAAAAGATGGGGGTCTCGTCGCATCAATTGTTGCCAGACCTCGCCGTACTCGATCCTATTTTGACCCTGAGTGTCCCACCAGAGCACACGGCTGCGACGGGGATCGATGCGATGGTTCATGCGATCGAGGCTTATACGACCAAGCTGAAGAAAAATCCGGTCTCCGATGCGCTGGCGTTGGAGGCTCTGCGTTTGCTGAGCGGGAACATTCGCGCCGTAATCGATGACCCGAGTGATCTGCGTTCGCGCGGAAATATGCTGTTGGGAGCGATGCTGGCGGGACAATCTTTCGCGAACGCCCCCTGCGCAGCCGTTCATGCGTTGGCCTACCCCCTCGGCGCGCGGTTCCATGTAACCCACGGTTTGTCGAATGCCATGCTTTTGGCTCCAGTCATGCGCTTCAATCAAGCGGTTGCTGAGGACGATTACGCTCAATTGGGCAAGGTGGTTTTTGGCGAACAGTCGTCAGAACGTTTGATCCGTGGATTCGAAGAATTGGGACCGTCCCTCGGGTTGCCCGCAAAGCTGCAGGATATTGGCATTGCTGAAGCTGACCTTGCGATCATGGCAAAGGAATCGATGGCTCAAACACGCTTGCTGCAAAACAATCCGCGGGAGGTTAGCGAAGCAGATGCGCTCGATATCTATCGGGAGGCATGGTGAGGGTTCGCTAACAGGGTTAAGCAGCGTCAATCTCTTGGGCGGCGATGCCTAAGTCCAGCCCTGATCGCGCCCTGCGTGGGCGTCACAATCGGTGAACAGCTTGGCGTTGTGGCGTAAATCTCGCATCGCCTTAGCTGATTAGTCGATTGAGCAAATAGGTGACATCCATGTCTGAGTATCTCTACTGCATCACACGGTCGGAAAACCCTGATTGTATTGAGATTTGCGCGTCGAGAGACGATCCGCGCGAAGACACCTTTGCCGCGAAAATGCGGCGTCGTGAAATGGGTCAGTTCTTGCTCCACTGGACGCTGCCCGTGGTCGATATGGCGCTCTCAGAGGCTGCGCTTCGCAAGGCGCTGCTCCCTCATCGTCATCGGAAGGTAAAGCACACGTATTCGTGCGATCCGATGGAAGCACGCGGTGAAGCCGTACGCCTGACCACGTTGCGCGCACGCAAGACCCGTAAAAAGCCAAGCCTCCTAAGGCGTCTTATCCGCGCAGCTTAACGCGTCGAGCGGTCTTAATATCGTTTAAGATCAAGGCGGTTCGCTTTATTCCCAAGGGGCTGCCGGAGACATTGGGCGTGGAAACGAAGCGTAAATCGATTCGACAAATAAACGCTATGGTTGCAGGTAATTTTTGATTGCAACGTGATGGGCGGATTCTCCTTACGCTCGAGTCCAGTGACCCGACGCTGGCTCGGCAAAATTGCGGTATGTGCCGGAATGTGAAATCCAAGATCGTCCCGGGTTATTCGAAAGAATCTCAACCTAAGAGATTATAATTTCAATATATAAAACAACAATTTATACCTATTTCTAGGAGACCAACAACCGGAGGTCAAAAATCAATAGATTGGGTTGCTAATCGGTACGGTTGAATGAACCGGGTATTGAACCTTGCATCGACTCGTGAAAATCTGCCACGATAGGAAGAGGTTAACGGTTGGGGTGAGCTTAGTTGGCGTCATTTGTGCTTACAATCACATACGTCAGAGCCGCACTCAGCTAGCCAGTATGAAGTTTGTCGCTTCATCTCATACACACGAACCTGCGAGGGGTTTTTACCATGCGTGTTTCCGTTCTGCTTAGTTCTGCAATGGCTTTGGCCATCGGCGCGTCGAGTGCTTCGGCCATGGACGCCAACGAAATTTTCAATCGTTTGAAAGCCCAAGCTGGCGCGACAACGACCGTTCAAGGAAGTGGTCCGACGCGCGGTCTCTCGCTCAGTTACGGCGAAGATGACGAAGCGGCTGCGGATAAACCTTCCGTCGTTTCCGTGCCGACGCCTTCAACGACAATTGCGGCGACGCCTCCAGCCCAAGTTCCTGTGGCTGCGACGGTGGCACCAACGGCGCAGCCTGCAGCAAGCAGCTTTGCAACGGCACCTGCTAGTGTCCCGACTTACACCGAGACGACCACTGAGGCGACGCCCGTCACGACGGTAACGCTTTCATCGCCCTCGGCGCCGACAGTGACGGTTCCTTCGGCTGTCCCCGCCTCGACCGTGTCGTCGTATCCAACGACGCCTCTGGCATCGACCTATGAGGTCATCCAACCGCCGGTCGTCCAACAAGTTGCAGTTCGTCCTGACCCTGCGAGTTATTCGAGCGTCGATACCGCGCAGCGCATTGATCTCCGGATTTTCTTTGAGTGGAACTCCGCTTCGTTGAAGCCGGAAGCCATTGGACAACTTGCTGAGTTGTGCACGGCGATCCGTTTGGTTGGTGCATCGCCTGACAACCGCTTCAAGATCATTGGCCACACGGACAAGTCCGGCAGTGATCAATACAATCTGTATCTTTCTAATGCGCGGGCGCGTGAGGTGAAACGTCACCTTGTTGAAGAATGCGCTCTGCCACCAGCCGCTTTGATTGCGGTCGGCGAAGGCGAGCGACAGTCTAGCCCGGATGCACCTTCTAATGCGCCAGAAGAGCGCCGGGTCGAGATTCAGTTTGTAAGCTGAATAACTCGATTTGCGGGCGGCTTTTTTAGGCCGTTTCGAACGGGACTGCGGCCAGTACGCGCGTGGGGCGCTGCTGGCCGATTGATTTAGTAGGCGATTGCGTGAGGGGGAGCGTCGCGATGAAGTTGCGTGTGGGATCAGCGGTATTGTTTACTCTGCTGGTCGGTACTTCAGGTCTTTCAGCACAGTCGGTTGTACCTGGTTCTAGTGCGGGTCCTGATGTCGCTGGGTCGACTTTGGATAATACTCTGGAATCCCTTCCGCGTGTCGACAGCGAAGAATCTGCTCTTCCTGGTGCAGTCATCAAATTCCCGACTCAACAACCCCCCGCCAATTCGGGAACACTGAAGTTTGTTCTGACGGACGTCGACATCGAAGGCTCTGACATTCTTCCGAGCGAAGATCTTCGGTTGCTCTATGCCGAAATGCTCGGTGAAGAGATCACACTTCTCCAAGCCTTCGACATTCTATCCAAGGTGCAAGCCGCTCACCGTGAAGCTGGTTTTCTTTTCACACGCGTTGTCGCGCCGCCTCAATCGATTGACGGCGGTGTCTTTAAAATTCGCGTCGTGGAAGCTGTGATTGGCGAGATCGTTATCGAGGAACCGGAGGGTTCCGTTGGCGCGCCACTGCCTCTTATCGAAAAAATTGCCGGTGAGTTGCAAGGCGTCAAAAATCCCACACTCGGTCAACTCGAACGCGTTTTGCTTACGCTCAACGACATTCCCGGCGTGACACAGGCGACCGCCATTCCGCGCCCTGGCAAAGGCTTGGGCGCCGTCGATCTCTTTATCAATGTGGTCAGAGATCCCTTTTCTGGCGTTTTCTTTGGGGACAATCGCCAATCGCCTGTTCTGGGACCACTTATCCTGGGTGTGTCGCTCGAAGCCTCTTCTTGGACCGCCGCTGGCGATACCACCATCCTCTCGCTGTTCACGACAGGTGGCGAAAGATTTTTTGGTGATTTTGAAGAACGAAACATCCTTCAGCTGGAGCACCTACGCTATCTAGGCTCGAAAGGGACCACGGTAAAACTACGCGCTTTAGCGTCGCGAAATAATCCGGGGGATATCCTTGAGCCGACCGGCATTGGCGGCCAGCAATTTGGCTTGGAAGGAACAGTCGAGCACCCCGTCTATCGCACGCGCCCGCTTTCCATCTGGGCGTCGGGTGGGTTCGAGCTTGAAAATAACGTTGTCGAGACGGCGGGTGGAGAGGCTCGAATCGTCGATGACAGCTTGCGCGTCCTCTATATTGGAGGACGGGTTTTGCAACGCGATGCCTACGGGTATACGCGCGCTGATTTTCAGCTTCGACAGGGCGTTGATGTGCTCGGAAGCAGCTCACCCGGCGATGTCGGTCTGAGTCGCTTCGACGGACAATCCGAGTTTACCTCGTTGAGCGGCAGCATTGATCGTGAGTTTATCCTTCCTTTCGCAGAGAAGAAATTCTCACTCTTTGCGTCAGCGCTTGGTCAGATAACGTCTAGCCCTGTCCTGTCGGCTGAAGAGTTTGCCGCTGGCGGTCAGCAAATTGGGCGGGCCTACGATCCGTCCGAATTTACCGGCGATTCCGGAGCCGGGATTTTGGGTGAAGTTCGTTATCAAACTCAATTCGATGCCATGGGCGCACAATTCGGTGCGCAGTTCTATGGCTATGCAGACGTGGTTGAAGTGCATAATCGAGGCAATTTGATCCCGTCTGAGAACTTGAAATCATACGGCGGCGGCGTTCGTCTTAGCCTTCCGTATGATGCCAGTATCAGCGGCGAAGTCGCCGTACCGCTGCAACCGCTCCAGCGAACTGGTGAAGATGACCCGCGCTTCTTCGTGAACGTCGTTAAACGCTTCTAATTAGTCTTCCCCCGAGGAGAACTTGGTATGACCACCCGTGTGTCCGTTTCCCAACGTCCTAGCACTCGCAACACCTTGCGGGGCGAAACATCGCGACGGGTAATCGCCACATTGATCTCGACGGGGATGATTCTCCAACCGATTGCGGCAAGTGCAAATCCGACAAACGGTACGGTCGTCGGTGGTAATGCAACGATCTCGACTTCTGGGACCACAACGACGATTGAACAAATCGACGCACGGGTTGTCATCGATTGGGAATCCTTCGATATTGATGCGAACGAAACTGTTCAATTCGATCAACCGGGCAGTGACGCGGTCGCACTGAACCGCGTCTTTGGAGAGCTGCCGACAGAAATTCGCGGACAGCTTTTGGCTAACGGCCACGTCTGGATCGTGAACCGCAATGGCGTCACATTCCACGCGGGTTCTGTCACGAATGTCGGCGGTTTGCTGGCGACGACTGCTGATATCTCCAATGCAGATTTTCTGGCGGGCCAGAACAACTTCACCATTCCGGGTAAAGACGGCGCGACAGTTGTCAACAATGGCTCGATTACGTTCGGCAATGCGGGGCTCGCTGGCCTCGTTGCGCCGGGCGCTTCGAACAATGGTCAGATCATGGGCCACATGGGTTCTGTGATCGTTGCGGGCGAGCGCACGTTCGCCATCGACTTTGCCGGCGATGGCATGTTTGCGTTTGAACCGAAAGGCGCTGCCGATTTTCGGGGACGCGCGTCGAACTCGGGAACGATCTCGAACAGCGGTGGTTACATTCTGATTGCCGCACGCACGGCGTCGGGAATGGTGGATGAAGCCGTTTCGCTCGGCGGTGTTGTCGAGGCGACGACGGCCGAAATGCGCGATGGCCGAATTGTCCTCTCAGCAGGCGACGGTCTCGTTAATGTCGCGGGCACCCTTGATGCGACTGGCGGTGTCGGAGAGACGGGTGGTTCCGTTCATGTGTCTGGTGGCCGAGTCAACGTGGCTTCGACCGCTCAAATTGACGTTTCGGGTGGTGCGGGTGGCGGCACGGCAGAAATTGGCGGCGGCTATCAAGGCGCGTCGCTGGGTGCCGGTCTCCGCAATGCCCAGGATACGATTGTTCAACAAGGGGCGACGATCGCTGCGGATGCTGGTCAAAATGGGGATGGCGGGACGGTTGTCGTCTGGGCGGATGGGAATACCGGATACTACGGATCGATTACGGCGACCGGCGGTGCCCAAAGTGGTGATGGTGGCACGGTGGAGGTGTCGGGTAGGCAATCGCTCATATTTTCTGGCATCGTCGATACCCGTGCACCGAATGGAGAGACAGGTTCACTTCTGCTCGATCCGGACAATATCACAATTGATGCGACACTAGATGCAGCGAACGTAATCAATACTTCGACGCTATTAACTCTCCTTGACTCAAACGACGTCACAATCAGTACCTCGACCGGAACGAATCCAATTAATGGGTCGGTCGGAAATGGTGGTGGGACCGACGATGGCAACATTACCGTTGCGGCCCCGATAACGACCTCGATTACAAACGCGGCTGGCACGACGCTAACCCTTTTCGCAGACAATGATGTTATCGTTGATGCCGCCATAACCGATAGTACTGGGACACTCCCGCTTTCAGTTGTCATTTCAGCCAACAACAACATTGATCTCAATGCCGAAATAAACATCGCCGGTGAGATTGGTCTGACAGCGGATGCGGACTTGTCGTCCGTGGGAACCATCGACTTCTCTAGTAGTGGTTCTTTGACGGGTGAGACAGGGGTGACACTTAGTTCAGCCGGGACGTTATTTCTTGGTGACATTACTACGGTCGGTGGCGATCTGCAGGTCTCGGCTGACGACGGTATCCAGCAGTTGGCGATGACGACGATCACCGCGACGGGCACGACAGACGTCTCGACGGAAGGTGCGATCACGCTGACGAATGC
>CAZXMX010000117.1:3349-10032 GCA_964641645.1 uncultured Neomegalonema sp. | reverse complement strand
ATTGTGGCGTTCACTCAAATGCTGAAGGCACCTATACGAATCCATGGGACAACGTTCTTTCAATCAACATGAGAAATGCCCATATCGAGGCGGATTTCATTCGGTCTGTGGGCGATACATTCGTAAATTCTGGCAATGGCTATACGACTACGAATGTCGAGCCTGAAAATCGTTCGGAGCCATTCATCGATCCTTTTGCTGAAATGACGCCTCCCGCAGCTGGATCATGCGACAACAACGGCCAGACAGTGAACCATGTCCCGTCTCCAGCTCAACTTCAACCTGGAACGTATTGCGGCGACATCATCATCCAGAATGGCGGAAAAGCCAACTTCGCGCCTGGCGTCTACAACATCGTGAACGGCGATTTTCGTGTTCGCGGTGGCGCTTCGATTTACGATAGCGACGGCGTGACGTTCTACTTCGGTGGCGATAATCCAGGTAAATGGGTTGTCGACAATGGAACGGATGTTCGGCTCACCGCTCCTGCAACGGGCGACACGGCTGGAATGCTGTTCTGGCAGTCTGAAGAGGCGAGCTGCAACGGCGGGTATAACGGCCAGAACAAGTTTGCAGGTGGTGCCGAGTTTAATTTCGACGGCGTGATCTATGCTCCAAATTGTGGCTTGGTCATTGACAACAACGCTCAGATTGGACCGTCGAGCGAAGATGCTCACATGTCGATCCACGCTGCTTGGATTGAAATGACAGGCAACACCCGCGTCACCGCTTATGGTGCTGATGCTGAGCCAGAGCTGGTCACTGAGACCGGGTACACCGACTCGGCTACGACCACAGTGACGGTGACAACTCTGGTCCCTGAACTGCAATTTGCGCGATAAGAGGAGGAATTCCCGTGAAAAAGGCAAACCTCAAAATGAAGACGAAAGAAGCCCCGAAAGGGCTTCTTTCACGCTTCCGCAAAGAAGAGCGCGGCGTCATCACGCTTGAGATCGCGATCTCGCTCAGCTTCCTCGGCTTCGGGTTCGTCGGGTTGATGTCTACTGTTACCTCAGTCGACAATGCTCATGCAGGCGAACAAGCGCTGAATGACGTTGTCATGACGGTGCGCGCAATGTCTGACATTGACTCCAAAAGCGATAGCGAACTCAGCACTCTGTTCGGCGAAATCGCCGCCGATAACCTTCTCTCGAGTCAATATGCTCAGGTCGGTGTAACCCGTACTTGCGGCTGCCCTCTCGAAAACCTCTACGGTCAACAGGTGTGTTCGATCACGAGCTGTAATGATGGCGCAGCCCCTGGTCGGTACCTTGATTTGGCCATGTCAGTCCAACCCAAACAATCTTCGAACAACGGCGATGTCGTTGAAACGTTTAATTATCAAGCCTCAGTTCGCTACTAAGCGGACCCGGTGAGCGACGGTGTGAAAATGATAAAATTACTAAGACGTTGGAAATCCAATCAACGCGGAACGGCAACTCTTGAAATGGGCCTGACGCTGCCACTCCTTATGGCTGCGATGTTTCCACCGATGGAGTTTGCACGGTTCTCGTATGCAGATCGTGTTCTTAAGTCGAGCGTCAATGACGGCGCAAAATACGCGGCGCTAACGCTCAATAGCGCGACCGCAAATGTCACCGAGGACGACATTCGCACGTTGGTGATCGAGAAGGCGGGTGGGTACGCTCCAAATCGTAGCGACATCATCATCACCTACTCTCCCGCAAAACAGCCGGGCGCGCGCGTGACGGTCACGGCAACCGCTGAGTTTAACGAGACGATCGAAATCTTCGGCGACTATTCTCACAGAGTTGACGGAACCCGAACGCTATTTTGATCTAGGGCTTACGGGTACTGAAGAATCGAGAAAGGGTGCACTGCATAAGCGGCGCACCCTTTTTTGGAGGCAAAATTGACATCATCAATGATGAAGTCCGTCTATTTTCAATAGCGCTCGTCTCGCTATTCAATACCAAGCTTTTGTTTGACGAGTGACTGGACGGCTTGTGGGTTTGCCTTGCCGCCGGTCGCTTTCATCACCTGCCCAACAAACCAGCCAGCCATCGACGGTTTTTCTTTTGCTTGCGCAACTTTCTCGGGACTCGAGGCAAGCACTTCGTCCACCGCCGCCTCAATCGCGCCCGTGTCCGTGACTTGTTTCATCCCCTTGGATTCAACGATCTCAGCGGGCACGCCGCCTTCGGTCCAAACAATCTCGAACAGCTCTTTGCCGATCTTTCCCGAGATGTCACCGGACCCGATCAAATCGATGATGCCACCGAGTTGATCCGCAGAGACGGGTGAAGTCTCAACCGACAGGCCCTCTTTGTTCAAACGCCCGAACAACTCGTTCACCACCCAGTTCGCGGAAGCCTTCCCGTCGCGGCCTTTGGCTACTTGTTCAAAGAAGTCCGCGTCGGCGCGGTCAGCCGCCAACACACTCGCATCATATTCAGTGACCCCATAGTCGGCCATGAACCGAGCGCGTTTCTCATCCGGCAACTCTGGCAAGGTCGCCGCAATTTCATCGACCCAGCTTTGCTCAATTTCGAGTGGCAGCAAATCTGGGCACGGGAAGTAGCGATAGTCATGCGCCTCTTCCTTAGAGCGCATCGAGCGGGTCTCGCCTTTGTTCGGATCGTAAAGGCGCGTCTCTTGGTCGACCGCTCCACCGTCTTCGATGAGATCAATCTGACGGCGAGCCTCGAAGTTGATGGCCTGTTGAATAAAGCGCATGGAGTTCATGTTCTTCAGCTCGCAGCGCGTGCCGAGCTTGGAAAAGTCGTCCCCGCCTTCGCGGAAAGCTTCATAATCACCGGGGCGGCATACAGACACGTTCACATCGGCGCGCATGGATCCTTCTTGCATGTTGCCATCGCACGTTCCCAAGTACCGCAAAATTTGCCGCATTTTGCGTAAGTACTCCGCGGCCTCTTCCGGCCCGCGAATGTCTGGCCGCGAGACAATTTCCATCAGCGCAACGCCGGTGCGATTGAGATCGACGAAAGACATCGTGGGGTCCATGTCGTGGATCGATTTACCTGCATCTTGCTCAAGGTGAATGCGCTCGACACGAACAGTCCGCGCAACACCCGGCTCCATATCAACGAGGATTTCGCCTTCGCCGACGATAGGATATTTGAATTGGCTGATCTGATAGCCTTGCGGCAAATCAGGATAGAAGTAGTTTTTGCGGTCAAACACTGAGCGAAGATTGATCTCAGCTTTCAAACCAAGGCCCGTGCGAACGGCTTGTTCAACGCAGAACTCGTTGATGACGGGCAACATCCCTGGCATCGCCGCATCAACCAACGCCACATTGCTGTTAGGCTCAGAACCAAAATCTGTCGAGCCGCCCGAGAACAACTTCGCGGTCGAAGAGACTTGCGCATGGACCTCCATCCCAATCACCAATTCCCAAGGGCCGGTTGCCCCTTGCATCACTTTTGGCGCTGGTTCGGTGAAGGCGATATCAAGCATGAGGGACGCCTCCGACCTCTGCGTAAGCAGCTTCGGTGCTTTCTGCCTTCGTCGCGGGATCGGCGATCTCAGCTTTTTTCTTGGCTTCTAGTGCGCGCTGGAAGCGCGTTTGAACGATATCGACAATGAACAACACGGCGACTGAGAAGTAGAAGGTCGATTTTGCCATCGCCTCGATCTTGTATCCGAACAGGGACATGTGCGCGATGTGGCCGCCTTCGGATAGAAGCATGATGCCAACGATCAATAGTATGAACAGCCCTAAGACCTCGAACATTCGATTTTTCTCAAGGAACGACGCCACACGGTCGGCCAGCAGGATCATCAGGATCCCACTGACGACCACAGCAATCGCGAGCAGGATAAACTGCGGCGAGACAAACGCCTCACTCGCGAATTGTCCGGTCAGCGGCAACATTGAAAGAATGGAGTCAAAGCTGAAGATCAAGTTCATAAAAACGATCAGCGCGATCACGGTGAACGTCGATTTCGCGCTACCACCAGCTTCGTGTTGAAGGTCATCGATGGACAGGAGGTGATTAATCTCCTTCACAGCGGTGTACATGATGAAGCCACCGCCGAAGAGGAAGATCAGCGCTTTGAGGTTGAAATCACCCGCAATCGCGAAATTATCGAGCTTGAAGAGAGGTTCGACTACGCTGGCCAAAATTTGCATCACCACAAACAGCAGAACGAGACGCAGGATCACCGCGATAGCGATGCCCATCTTCCGCACCATTGCTTGCTTTTCTGCCGGAGCGCGTTTTGACTCGATGGAGATGTAGAGCAAATTGTCAAATCCAAGCACCGCCTGCAAAAAGATCAGAGATGCGAGCGTTCCTAACGCCTCAACCGAGAACAAAACTTCCATTGAATGACACTCCAGAAAATGCGCGTATTGAATATGGCCGCGCCAAAAGGCCCGCCTAATCTCGTCGCTTAAAACCACATGACGAATTTTTCCGCAAGCAGTCGGCCAACCTTGTTTGGGGGCTGTGACAACTGTACCAATTGCAAACCACTTTCCCTCAGCACATATCCGCGTATGTATGGTTGAAAATCGACGGAGCGACTGATTGTGATCCGCAGTAATCTAGCAGAGCGAGAGTGCCCTCTCACGCGCGCAATGGGCGAAATCGGCGATGGTTGGATGATGCTGACCCTGTGGTCGGTGTTAAACGGCGTGACCCGCTTCGAAACCATGCAGGATCGCATGGGGGTAGCCCGCAATATTCTGTCAGATCGCCTAAAACGGCTGGTCGAGGCGGGTTTGCTGGAGCGGAGACCCATTGCAGCCGGGTCGAAGCGGTGTGAATACGTCGCCACACAGCGCGCAATCGATCTACGCCGACCCTTGGAGCTTTTGCGCGAATGGGGGGTCAAATACTGCGAAAATACCGAAAAACACGCATCATTGGCCGAGCAATAGCCAGATTGTAAATATTCTTATCACCGACTCTTGATCTCTCATTGTTGTCTGATGTACAAAAGGTTACAGGCAGAGGCGGTGAAGCGATGCAAAGACTCGCGATAAGTGCGCTGAAAAGAAGAACAATTCTCGCTTCAGCGACGTTCGTTATTTTGATGGGGACGATAAGCCCAAGTTCGGCACGGAGCGCATCCGAGCAACAAGGGGCCTATCTGTTGACCCAATCGGGCTGGGCGGCGCTCGCTGCGGGTCGATACGATGCCGCACTGGAGACGTTTGAATCTGCGCTCGACACCCATCCACGTGACCTTGAGGCGATGGCGGGTAAGGCGCGTGCGTTGGCGAGCATTGGCGAAACCCGCCCTGCTCTGAAGTTGATTCAGAAGATCAGCCCGAACAATCCCAATTTCTTGCTCGAACACGCCGCGATTTATCTGATCGACGACCAACCAGAGCGGGCCTTGGAAAAGGTCGAACAATCCCGCAAAGCCGCTGAGAAAAACCGCTTTGCTGCCGGTTTCGTGCCGCTTGGCCAAGAATACGATCGCAGACTAGCCTTTATGAACGGCGAAGCCTTGTACGCGCTGGGCGGATACTATCGCGCCCTCGAAGAGTTCAGGACTGCGCGTAAACTTGGTAGCGGTGCCAATGCGTCCCGCGCCATTGGTGACGCTCATGCCGCTCTCGGTGATTATAAAAACGCAGAACTCGCCTTTAACGATGCAATTATGCAAAGGCGTCACGATGGCAGTGCCTTTCGCCGACGTGGAGATGTTCGCCGGAAGCAAGGGAATATCGAGGGCGCGCTAAAGGATTACGACGAGGCGCTTCTCTACATCGAACCAGACGCCGAGTTGCTTGCGGCCCGAGCAGCAACGCTGCGCTCTGCCGGGGATATCGGGAGTGCGGTCGCAGACCTTCAACGCTTGCTGAAGATATCCAAAGACAAGCGTGCCGTTCTGTATCATTTGGCCTCCACGCTCATTGATGCAGACCGACCCCGTGAAGCGGAACGTCACTTGGCATCGATCGGTTCATGGCCCGAAGCCAGCGTCGCGTTGATGTTTCAAAAAGGCCGGGCTCGGATGGCCTTGCGCGATCCTGCCAATGCGGCGGTTTTCTTTCGCGACGCGTTAAAGCAACGCCCGGGCGACTCCACCCTCCTCTACAATCGTGCCGTCGCCTTGCTCGCGATGGGCGAAACCGAAGCGGGCATGGATAACCTGTCTCGTGCCGCCGTTCGCGCTCCAGCCGACCCGATGATCCGTGGCGCCATTGGCCGCGTTAAACTTGCACGGGGAGAAAATCGTGAAGCGCTCGCATTCTACAATGCGGCGGTACAAGCACGACCAGATGATCCAGCGGCGAGAACCCAACGGGCTGGCGCGTACCTCGCGCTCGGGCAACCTGAATTCGCGCTGTCGGATGCTCGCGAGGCATTGAGGTTGGAGCCAGATAATCTTACGGCTGTCATGCGCGCGACGCAGGCCGAACTGTCGCTTGGTCATCCACAGAACGCCTTGGACATGACACCTGCCCTGACAAACTCACGAAGTGCTCGCGCAAAGGGCTTTCTGCTCCGGGCGAAAGCCCTGACAGCGCTAAATCGCTCCGATGACGCCCTTGCGGCGCTTGAGCAGGCCAAGAACAGCGACGCAAAGCTTGACCGAATTTCGATTGCGCAAGGTGACGCCTTGATGATTGCGGGTCGAACGGAAGAAGCCCGACGTGCCTACGAGCGTAGCGTTGCCTTGACTGAAGGTGCGCCTGCGACGCTCGCGAAACGCGGTGAAGCCAACTATACGCTGGGTCG
>CAZXMX010000117.1:0-3249 GCA_964641645.1 uncultured Neomegalonema sp. | reverse complement strand
TCATCGCCGCTTCCGCACGATTGAACTGCGAAAAATAATCCAAAGTATCTTCGTACCCGCCATGACGGTGCCGCGAATTGTACCAGAGATTTTGGAAACGCCGATCCGTCGTCGGTAAGGCACCGGGACTTCCACGACCTTCAGCGCTTGTTGCGCCGCTTTGACCTGCATCTCAACGGTCCAGCCGAAATTGCGGTCTTGCATGTCGAGCTGCTCCAGTGCGGTACGTGAAATCGCACGAAAGGGCCCGAGGTCTGTATGCGATACGCCCCAGAGAATGTGGATCAAACGACAGGCAAGCCGATTTCCGAAGCGTTGCGCGACAGTCAGAGAACCCGGCTCGGCCCCGCCAAGGACGCGCGACCCAATCACCATCACGGCCTCTCCGCGAACGATCGGATCAACCAGCGTCGCCATACGATCCGGGTAGTCCGCAAGATCAGCGTCAACAAAAATGAGGATGTCCGTTTCTTGGCCCGCAGCCGCGATGCCAGCGAGGCATGCATTGCCGTAGCCTCGTTCTGGCGCATCTATGATTTCGGCGCCAGCAGCTTTGGCGACGTTCGCCGTGCGATCTGTTGAACCGTTATCGGCCAACAAAATTCGATCCACCCATTCGGGAATTTCCGCGATGACTTGACCGATGGCATTCTCTTCGTTCAACGCCGGAATAACGACGGTGCAGTGTTGTGCGCCTCTCATTGGCTTTGCCGCTTAAAGAGATCAAAGGTGAGCAAGGCAAAGACTGGTCCGAACTCAATCCAAACGATCCATTGGTCGAAGAGATGAACAACCCCCGCCTGATCCATGTCAAAGCGCAGATAGTAAAAGGGTAAAACCACGCCGAGCAACAACAGCCCTCGGACAGGCACGACGCAGAGAAAAGGCAAGACCCAGACATAGTACCAGGGATACCCCGTTGGACTGAGGAGAAAGAGAGCCGAGGCGACAATCAGAACGGCCACTGGGATCGTCGCTTTGTCGCGAATGCGCCACCCCAACGTGATGGCTGCTACCCCCAATCCAACGACAATCATCACGCGCGCCAGACGACCGGGGTCCGCGCGATATTGTCCAAGGGTATCTGCTAGCCATCCGAACCCTTCACGGATCAAGCCGAAGAGCGCATGGTTTCTTTCCCACCCCCCGGCGTAAGCGACCAAGCCGGATTGATTGTCCAAACGTCCCAACACCATGGGAACAGCCATAATCATCACGATTAACCCAAGGACGAAACCTGCACTGATCCACACGCGCCACCGTCCTTGCCAAATCAAAATCGGGGCGAGAACCAATGGCCAGATTTTTACGCCCGCCGCCAATCCCAACGCAACAGCGGAGAAAATCGGACGGCTTTTCATGGCCAGCAGAGTAGCTCCGATCAATGTGGGCAGCAGCAGCGCGTCCATATGCGCCGAGTTGATCAGTTCTTTCGCGACCAGCGGGTTCCACCAATAGAGAGCAATCCACGCAGGCGAACGATCCACTTGTTTTAACATCAAGATCAACAGCCAGAGGCCCGCGAGCTCTGCCAAAAGAAAGACCAACCTCAATCCGGTCAAACCCCAAGGATCAATCTGATGCGCCACCCAAAAGGCGGCTTGAGCGACCGGGGGATAGATCGTCGCAAGATGACCGTAGTTGATGCGCTCGGCAACGCCGCCAGACTGGACCGCAAGTGCTTGCCATTCTGCCCCCGCAAGCCCGTGAATCGCATCACTGGGGCCAACCGCAAAGGGATTAAGCCCAGCCTGAACCGCGCCAGCATCCCAGAGATAACGAAAGTAGTCGATCTCACGAATGGGCTCCGACGCGAAAAAGATCAGGCGCATCGCCAAACCAATCGCGAACACAAATAGAAGGGGGATGGGGTGGGACCGTATGATCTTCGGCAGGCAAAACCAAGCGGCCCCGCCTGCCCCTAACACCGCACCTGTGATCCAAGCGGGGTGATCGGGGTTTTTGGACAGTATCGTGAGCGCGATGCTGACGCCAAGCACAGCCGCACAAATCAACCAGAGTGAGCGAGGAATATTCTGGATTGAAGACATTGACACCACGCCAGACCGAGACTCTTCGAGAACCACCGGCCAAGAAAAAAGGGAATGCTGAAAGCAGCACTCCCCTATTAAACGCTGTGGCAACCGTTTGGTCTATCAGCTTCCTCTGTAGCTGCCGCCGCTGAAGGTTGTTCCGCTGTTGAACGATGGCGTGCTGGTGGTACCGCTGCCCCGATAAGTGTTGGAACGCGGAATGCTCTGCGTGAGCGGGCGTTGGACGCTCGCGGTGTTCAGGCTCCAGTCATAGCTGTCGCCACCGACCGACGTGACGTTTGCCAACTGAGCGGCCAATGCAGGCTGCGCGTATTGGCGCAAATGGGCGATGACCCCTGCATCGGTGCCACCAAAGTCTTCTTTGAACCAGTCATAGATGCTGGAAACTGACACTCGGCTGCCTTGAACCTGTGCTGCACGAGGGTGGTTGATGAAATTGACCGCCGCTTGGTTAAGGACGCTATCGACGTTGTTCGCGGTGAACGCACCAACGAGCAAATCCGGGCACCCAATCGAAGCGCAGTTCACGCCGTAATGAATACGCGGGTCGCGCCAGATCGGGCGAAGGATGCGGTGCTCGATATCGTCAAGCGAGACTTGCTCGCCCTCGATTGAGATAAGTTTCGCGCCCCAAGGACCGTTCGAAAAGAAACCGGGCGAAATGTCGATGTCTCGGATCGAGCTGACTGGAAACCGGTCGAGGATCACTTTGACGGTCAGGGCATTATACAGATTCAGCCAGTAGGCGAATTGCTCGCGTTGATTTAGGCCGCTAACCTGTGTTCCCGCAAGCGACCTGAGATAGTTATCAAGCTCTGATCTATCTGCGGCACTCACCCCTGCATAATTGACCAGTGCAACACCATTGGTGCCGCGCGAGACAAAGCGACGCGTAAACGTATCCCACGCACTATGATCGACAGTCAGAAACGAGTTTGGATCATTCGCTGTCCAACGGCTCCAAAGCTCGGCGCGCGGGGCGGCACTTGCCGGTCCTGCAGCAGCGAAGGCGATACCGCCCATGGCAGTCGCAATGGAGAGACGACCAAAGCTCCGGCGGCTGAGTTCCGTCCGTTTCATGTTATGCTCCTGAAGAGTGACGTGAAGATCGTTGAACGTATCATCGCGTCGGCACAAAAACTCAAAGGACAATTCGTGACATTCCCGTGAGGCATGTTTCAGCCCATAAGCGAGG
>CAZXMX010000116.1:0-10125 GCA_964641645.1 uncultured Neomegalonema sp. | reverse complement strand
TGGATGTCCCTTCCGTCCTGCGATGGATGTACTATGCGAGAAAAACTTGGGGATAATCTTAATACGCACGGCGAATATCGCGCTAAAATGCAAAAAAATTCAATTGCTTATAGTAAAGAGAAATAAATGGTAACTCGGTTGTTATCCTTAATTTGAACTTACCAAAGAAAAAGGCTCCCGAAGGAGCCTTCTACAAATCGCTATAAATTCAGCGTCTTATTTTTTGGACAATGACCAAAGAGCGGGCAGAACCAGAGCAGCAAGGGCCAATTTTAACGCATCGCCAACCAAGAATGGCGTCAGGCCGTTGGCAATTGTCCAGCTCCAGCCTTGAGAATATTCCTGCATGTTCAGCCAAACGAGGCCGGGAATATAAATCAGGGCGCTGCCGATCAGCATCGCGAGGGCCATTGTCGGGATCGTGCGATCCCATCCTTTGCGGGCCAGCCAGCCCAAAACACCTGCCGCGAGAACAAAACCGACGAGATACCCGCCAGAGCCGCCAATCATGTAGGACCAGCCGTTATTGTCCGCCGAGGAGGATGTGAAAATGTCAAAGCCTAAGGCGCCGACCGCGAGATAGGCCAGCATCGTCGTGATGCCGAGGCCCGCGCCGAAGGCAGCACCAACGGTGAGAACCACAAACGTCTGCATGGTGATCGGCACAGGCCACATCGGAATGCGGATCTTGGCGGCAATCGCCATCGCGACGACACCGAGCGTTACGAGGGTTACTGCACGAAGCACACGCGCTGCGTCTGTGTCTTTCGAAGGCCAGAGCACTTGAGAAAGGGTTGGTGAAGTTGCTGCGCTGTCCATGGAGCGTCTCTCTATGATGAGTGGGCGTATATATGCAGCGCAAGTCGCGCTTTTGCCGGAAGATGCACTGGACCGGGCGCTTATTGCAAGCGCGTTCCGCTTCGCTCGTATGTCGTGATCGAGGTATAGTCCTTTCTCGGACCGCTGCCCCGCCAAGTGACTTGCCAATCGTTTGCTGACTGGAATGCGTAGGTTGCGCGGTAGAGGTCTTCGCCGCACTGGTGCTCGGCGGTCGCTAAACCATCAAGGACGGTCAAACGGTGGAAAAAGCTGCCGTCCTCGTAAGAAACGTCGGCGGTTTGGCCCTCGCAGAGCCAGTGATAGCGCCGTTCCGCGCGCATGAGCGTACCGGCGAAGCTGAGGTGGCCTTCTTCGGTGTATAAGAGTGTGCCGTTGACGCCCGCAAAATGAGCGGTTCCAGTGAACGTGCCTTTCTGATCGCCTTTGCGGTCGTCAATCACACGATTGACGCTCCAGTTTCCGCGCAGAGTATCGTAAAGGGACTGTTCCATTTGCCGGACTGTCTTTGCACGCCGGTAATCTGTCAAACTTTCGGAGCGCACGATGCCTCTGCCGTTGAAGAAAAGATTGCGCCGGTTTCGAATGGCGGCGCAGACGGCCCTTGGGTTGGGGGAACGCGGCTTTTTCACGCCTTATCGGTATGCTGCCGGGGCGCAAGACCCGTCAGGGTATCCCGAAATCGAGGCCGTGATGGCGGAACGGGCCGATGTGATGCGCGGGGTTTTGGCGCAGATTGATGGGTTGAGCGCTAAAATGACCGCGATCGGGGGCGAAGCGGCACCGCAACCGCGCTGGGATCAGGGCTGGTTTGCTTCGTTGGATGCGGCGGTTGCCTATGCTTTGGTCCACGATGCGGCGCCGGAACGGATTATCGAGGTTGGTTCGGGGCATTCCACGCGTTTTCTTGCGCGGGCGCTGAAGGATAAAGGCGCAGAGGCGTTACACATCTGTATTGATCCTCAGCCGCGCGCCGATTTGCTCGATTTGTCGGTGCAGTGGGAGCAGGCGCTCTTGTCCGAGGATCACCTTAACCTATTCGATACGCTGGAAGCCGGAGATGTCGCGTTCTTTGATTCCAGTCATATTATGTGGCCCGGCCTTGATGTGGATTTGATCTTTAACCGGATTTTACCGCGATTGAAGCCGGGCGTGCGGGTGCATATTCATGATATTTTCCTGCCCGATCCCTATCCCGAGAATTGGAAATGGCGCGGGTACACTGAACAGAACGGGCTGAGTGGTTGGTTCGTCGGCGGGGCTTTTGAGGTCGTGTTTGCCAGTCATTACGCGAATACACGGCTGGATGCTCTGTCTCATGTTTCTCATCTGCCAAGGCATGCTCAAGCGATTGATGCGAGCCTTTGGATGGTGAAAAAAGCATGAGCGCACCGAGCTTTATCCTCGTCGAACCTCAGATGGGCGAGAACATCGGGGCAGCGGCGCGAGCGATGTGGAACTTTGGCCTCGATCAGATGCGGATTGTTGATCCTCGCGATGGATGGCCGAACGAGCGAGCTGAGGCGATGGCGGCCAGTGCCACGCATGTGCTGGAACAAGCGAGCCTATACGATACGACACGAGATGCGGTTGCCGACTTGACGGTTGTTTATGCAACGACAGCGCGGCCCCGCGATTTAACGAAGCGTATCCTCACGCCAGAAGCCGCTGCGCAGGAAATGCGGGCGCAGCTGGGGGCTGGCGAGAAGGTCGGCGTTTTGTTTGGCCGAGAGCGCACCGGGTTGGAGAATGATGACATTGCCCGAGCCAGCGCGGTCGTTACTGTGCCGGTCAATCCGGCTTTTCCCTCACTCAATCTGGCGCAGTGCAGCCTGTTGATGGGGTATGAGTGGTTGAAAACCGCCGATCAGACGCCCGCCGAAGAGCTTGATCCCGGCAAGGCGGGGTGGGCGGAGCGTGGCGATGTCGATCACTTGCTGGACTTTATGGAAGTTGAATTGGCGGATTCCGGGTTTTTCTGGCCGGAAGACAAGAAGGCCTCCATGATCGCGACCCTGCGGAACCTTTATCACCGGATGCCGCTGACAGCGACAGACTTGCGGATGGTTTGGGGCACGACGCGCTCGCTTGCGGCGAAAAGGCGCTCTACTCGGCGCGATTAGCGCCGTCGGGCGGGTTGCCCGAAGCCTGGGGGCAGTCTATCTGAGCCTGAAGAGAATTAGAGGGCAGGCAATGGCCGAGAAGAAAACGCGCGCACTCTTTGAAGAGGCAGGAGCCGCGACTGAGCAAGCACCGGTAACGCCGGGGGCGGCGAATGGCGAAAAGTTGGCGAACCGAGGCCGGATTCGGCTGTGGCAGTTCATTCTGGCCGCGCTCGTCGTTCTGATCGTTGTTGTGGGCGGCATGACACGGCTGACGGATTCAGGGCTTTCGATTACCGAGTGGAACCTTGTGACAGGGGTTTTGCCTCCCTTATCCACTGAAGGATGGGTGTCCGAGTTCGCAAAATATCAGAAGATCCCCGAATTTGAATTGAACAAACCCACGATGGAAGAATTCAAGGTCATCTACTGGTGGGAGTGGGGGCATCGGTTCATTGGACGCGTCATTGGGTTGGTCTTCATCATTCCGTTTGTCTGGATGCTGGTGAAAAAGACGATCCCCGCTGGTTGGACGAAGCGTCTGCTCATCCCCGGTATTCTGATCGGTATTCAAGGGATTATCGGCTGGTGGATGGTGTCGTCTGGTCTGGCTGGGTCAGACCGGGTCGATGTGGCCCCGTATCGGCTCGCGGTTCATTTGGGTTTGGCCTTCGTGATCTTCTGCCTGCTGGTCTGGAATGTGTTCTGCCTCGGCGATGAAGAGCATGAGCTGCTGGCCGCGCGGCGTCGGCGGTTTAAGCCTCAGCTTGGCTTTGGCGGGCTTACGGTGATGCTGATCTTTGTGCAGGTAATCTGCGGGGCGATGGTTGCCGGGCTGGACGCCGGGCGGGGCTATACGGATTGGCCGTTGATGCAGGGTTCGTTCTTTCCGCCGAATGATACGCCCGAAGCGATCTGGCAGTTTATTCATCGCATGGTCGGGTATCTGGTGATTGTCGTCGTGGGCGTGTTCTGGTGGAAGGCCCGGGCAACGGGGCATCGCGAGGTGAAGTTCTGGGGTTTGGTCTGTTTGCTCTGGGCGTTCGCTCAGGTGTTCTGGGGGATTGTCACGCTGATGGGCGGCGCGCAGGTGCATCATGCGATCATTCACCAGCTTGGCGCGCTCATCTTGTTGTGGGTGATGCTGCGGGCGATGTTCGCGATTGCCTATCCGAGCGAACAGAAAATTGCGCGCGCTCATGCGTGAGGTCGGGCTGACCATCGAAGAACTGAAGGTCTTTTTAGACCGGGACTTTCCGCAGGTTGCGTCGGACGTTGTTATCGAAGCTGTGGGGCCGAAGACAGCGACCATGCGTTTGCTGCGCGGGGAAAAACACCTGCGGCCCGGCGGAACAATCTCTGGTCCCTCAATGGCGATGTTGGCGGATGTCACGGCCTATGCTGCGCTGCTCGGTGAAGTGGGCGAGAAGGCGTTGGCGGTGACCACGAACTTGTCACTCAACTTTATGCGAAAACCTGCGAACGTTGACCTGCTGTGCGATGCGCGCTTGTTGAAGTTGGGGCGGCGGCTCGCGGTTGGGGATGCCGTTTTGTATAGCGATGGTGGCGATCCGAGCGAACCGGTTGCTCATGCGACCTTTACTTATGCTTTGCCTGCTGAGGAGTGAACGATGAACCCGCTGTTGCAAGACTGGTCCACGCCTTTTGGTATTCCTCCGTTCGAGCAATTCGAGGAGGTGCATTTTAAGCCTGCCTTTGACGCTGCGCTCGCCGAGTGGAAAGCTGAGGTTGAAGCGGTTGCGACGAATGCGGATGCGCCGAGCTTTGCCAATACCGTCGAGGCCCTGGAGCGGTCGGGTCGCGTATTGGACCGGGTTGCAAGCGTGTTCTTCAATCTGTCGGGGTCGTGCTCGACGGATGGATTGCAGGCGATTGAAGAAGTGGTCGCGCCCGAACTGGCCAAAAGCCATGCCGAGATTTTTATGGATACACGGCTGTTTGAGCGTGTCGATGCCGTGACCGATGCGGGACTCACCGACGAGCAAGCGCGGGTGCTGAAGCTGTATAAAGAGGGCTTTGTCCGTGCGGGGGCGCGTCTTGATGCGGCGGGCCGTGAGCGGATGAGCGCTGTCATGCAACGTTTGGCCGTTTTGGGTTCGCAGTTTTCCAAGAACCTGCTGGCTGATGAGAAAGCCTTTGAGCTGGTGTTGGAGAGTGAAGACGACTTGGCGGGGCTGTCGCCTGCTGAGGTTTCGTCGATGGCGCGGGCCGCTGACGATCGGGGCCATAAGGGCAAGTGGGTTGTCACCGCCTCGCGTCCGGCGGTTGAGCCATTCTTGCAGTCTTCCTCTCGACGCGACCTTCGCGAAGCCGTGTGGCGCGGGTTTGTGGGGCGGGGTGCGGATACGCCTGCGACGGCAACGAATGCGACTGCCGCCGAGACAATTCGTCTGCGGGACGAGCGCGCGAAGCTGCTCGGGTTCGAAAATTTCTCGTCGTTCAAGCTCGAAAACCAGATGGCGAAAACGCCGGATGCCGTGCGGGGATTGTTGGAGCGTGTCTGGGCCCCGGCGAAAGCGGCGGCTGAGGCCGACCGCGAAAAGCTGCAGGCTTTGATCGCGGAAGAGGGTGGGAATTTTGAGATCCAACCCTGGGACTGGGCCTATTACGCGGAGATCCTGCGCCAGCGCGAACATGAGTTGGATGACGCGGAGCTAAAGCCGTATCTACAATTGGAAAAGATGATTGAGGCGCAGTTCGATACAGCCTCGCAATTGTTTGGGCTTTCCTTTGTCGAACAACCCGATGCACCGCGTCATCACCCTGATGTGCGGGTGTGGGAAGTGAAACGTGGCGACGAACACGTTGGCGTTTTCATGGGCGATTATTTTGCACGGCCCTCGAAACGCTCTGGCGCGTGGATGAGTTCATTCCGCGACCAAGAAGCGATGGACGCGGTTGTGCGGCCTATCGTCATCAACACCTGTAACTTTGTGAAGGCCGCCGAGGGCGAAACCGACTTGCTGACCTTTGACGGCGCGCGGACATTGTTTCACGAGTTCGGTCACGCGCTGCACGGGCTGATGTCGGATGTGACGTATCCACGCATCTCGGGTACGTCGGTTGCCCGCGACTTTGTGGAGCTGCCTTCGCAGCTTTATGAGCATTGGCTGATGCGCCCGGAAGTATTGGGCCGTTTTGCGCTGCATGCCGCGACCGGCGAGCCGATGCCGCAAGCGTTGCTGGATCGGGTGATTGCCGCGCAGAACTTTAATATGGGCTGCCAGACGGTCGAGTACCTGTCGAGTGCGTTGGTCGATATCGCGATGCACACGGCTGAGGTGGACGAGAGCTTTGACCCGCTGGCTTTTGAAGCAACGGTGCTGGACGAGATCGGAATGCCGGACGGGATTGCGATGCGACACCGCACGCCGCACTTCGCGCATGTGTTCGCGGGCGATGGATATTCATCAGGCTATTACAGCTATATGTGGTCAGAGGTAATGGACGCCGATGCGTTCGGGGCGTTTGAGGACGCTGGCGATGTCTTTGACGCCGAGACTGCCGAGCGGCTTTCGACAGCCATCTATTCGGCAGGCGGGCGGCAAGACCCTGAACAGGCTTATCTCGCGTTCAGAGGCCGCGCGCCGGAAGTGGAAGCGTTGTTGAAGCGGCGAGGGCTCGCCGCTTAACGTCGCGCGTAATTGCGCTTATTCGTCGCCGACCGGTTGTCCGGGCAGGCGCACGTTGACGCTGGTGTTGGCGGCGGCGGCGCTGGTGTCCATCACCATTGTGCCGCTCATTTCGGCGACGTCCTCGCCGAAAATACCGGACTTGCTGACCGAACCGCCAAACACGAAATCGGATATCAGGCCAATGACGGCGACGGCGATAAGAGCAGTAAGAAACGTCTTCATTGTTTTGTCTCCTGTACGGGCGCTTTGCCCGTCACGTCTTTCAAATAAGCGATTAGGTCTGCGCGGTCTTCAGTGCGCACAATTCGTTGCATCGGCATTTTTGATCCCGGCGTGTAGTGCTCGGGGCCAAGGTCGAAGAGTTTGTCGAGGGTTTCATCTGACCAGATGAGATCGGCACCAGTCAGCGCATCGGAGTAGGTATAGCCGGGCAGGGTGCCAGCCCGTCTGCCGAATACCCCCATCAGCGAGGGGCCTGCGCGGCGTCCGCCGTCTTCGGTCAGGGTATGACAGATCGAGCATTTTCGGGTGAACTGGCGTTCTCCGTTGGTCATGCTGGCGGGGTCGCGAAGAAAGCTGCGCGGGGCGGCATCGTTTTCTTCGACGGAAGTGGCGGTTGCAATCGGCCAAATATCCGCGTGGTCTTGAATGGTGCCCGCGACGATGCGGTCGGTGCCGTCAAAGGCCAGTGCCCAGACGGGACCGCGCGCGGTGGCGCGAAAATCGCGAACGGTGTTCCATGTTTTGGTCGAGACAACATGAATGTAGCCCTCGCCGTCCCCAATCCCCATGAGAGAGCCGTCTGCACTGAGGGTGAGGGCGAGGACGGGTTGCCGCCCAGACGTGACGTCGGCGATCTCCTTGCCGGTTTTAAGGTCAAGAATACGGACGCCGCCATCGAGCGCACCGTAAGCGAGCCAACCCGCGTCTTGGTTCATGACGAGACGATTGATGCCAAAACCGTGCTTGGCTTCGACGCGTTTGATGTCTTGCGCGGCGACATCCCACAGACGGACGGTGCCGTCCGAACTGGCGGAGTAGAGATGTCCGCCGTCCTTCGTGAAGCGAACCGCTTGAACGGGCGCGCGGTGGCCCGTGAGCATCGCGATGAGCTTGCCGGTCTTAAGGTTCCACAGACCGACTTTTCCGTCCCAACTCGCGCTGGCCGCGAGAGTGCCATCCGGCGTGGTGGCGAGGTCGAGAATTTTGCCCTGATGCCCCTCAAGGCGGGCAATGAGTTTGCCGTCTTCGGTTTGCCAGAGCATCGCGGCAAAGTCGTCTCCGGCAGAGAGAGCGCGCTTGTTGCCGGGCAAGAAGACGACCGTATTGGCGGCGGCTTCGTGGCCTTCGAGCCATGTTGGTTCGGCGGCGTTCTCACCAAGCGCCCACAATCCAACGGAGTTATCGAAACTTGCGGTGAGCGCGTGGCGACCATCGGAGGAGACCGCCACGCCTTTGATCGGACCGCCGTGACCCTCTAGGCGTGCGTAGCCCTCACCCGCAAAAGCAGGTGAGGCACAGAGCACGGCCATTGCGAGGGTGGCGCGCACTTACTCGGCGGGTCTCGGGTCTACGTAGTAGATTTCATCGCCGGTATCGGCGTTGACCATCTGACCCTTTTCTTCGAGCTTATCGACCCACATGTCGTGGTGCTCTCTGGCCCAGTTCAGATCGACTTTACCCGAACCCATCGCTGAGAACGCGCCCTGCATACCGACGGAGCCGATATAGATGTGCGCAATAATGATCGTCGTGAGAATGATCCCGATGATCGTGTGCCACGATTGGGCGTACTGCTGTTCTTGAAGTTGCGTCGTCTCGGTGGCGAGGTTCGGCGCGTAGCCAACAAGCTCGCCTGCTTGGTTCAGCTTTTCGAATGTCGGCGAAAACATCGTGAACTCGTAAGGCAACAGCAGCATCACGCCTGATGCGGAGAGGGATGCGCCGAACAGGATCACGGACCAGAAGATCAGCTTTTGTCCGCCATTGAACTTACGCGCTGACGGGTGGCTGTCGGTGAAGAGACCGCCGCCTTTGAGGAACCATTTCACGTCGGTCCATGTCGGGATGTTGCGGAAGACCCAGAGGACAAAGATCATGACGAGCGAGATCATGAAGGCCCATGACAGGTTGTTGTGCGCCCATTTCCCTGCACCGATTAGGCTGGCGAAGGTGTTCTTGCCGTAGTTTGGATCGGGTGTTGCCGCGCCATGGGTGAATTTCACGTTGAGATAATCCAACGCCGGAATGATCACGTCGCGACCGGCGAGCAGTCCGAAGCCGGTGACCGCAAGGATGATAAAGCTGATGGCCAGCATCCAGTGTGCGAAGCGTTCGATAAAGCCGAAGCGCCTGACCCGCATGCCGGAGCGTCCGCCAGAAATCATGATCCGGCCTCGAATGAGCCGGAAGAGAACGAGCAACAGCAGAATGCCGCCGAACGCATAGCCCGCATATTTCAGCAGCGGACCATTGCGTGCCGCGAGCCATTTCTCGCCGTCGTCTTGGACGAGCGTTGCTGAGTTCGGGTCGCGGGATGAACTGGTGAATGTGCTCCCTTCGCCTTGGCGAACCGCGCGCCAAATTGACGAGTCCGATGCACCGCCACGAGTCGAAAGGTCTCCGGGCTGTCCTTCAGGATTGTCGGCTGAGCCTGTTTCGCCTTGATCGGGCGCAACCTCTTCGCCGCTTTGGCGACGGAGAATGTCCTCGAGCGTTTGTGCGCCGCCGGTTGACTCTCGGTTGGTCTCTGGCGCTTCGTCGCTTTGAGCATAAAGGGCGGGTGTCGTTGCAGTGCCGATCACAAAGATCGTTAGCAACACGGATAACGTTTTTAGAAGCGTTTTCATTGCGGCATCCCAAATTCGCTTTCGTGCGCCGGAATGCGACGATCCGAAAGCCTGTTCGTGCTTTCAGAAGAGTACGGGTTGAAGCACAAAGGCTCCACCCTTTTGTCTTTGAACGCTAAAAAGGCGAGGAATTGGTCGGGTTGGAGCTGGAAGTTTCCACTTCAGTTCAACCAAAATTCGCGTTCGAAGCGCCCTGACTGATCCGAAAATCAACCAAGACGTTTCAAGTTCTCAGACACTACGCAAGTCGGGGGAAAACGCGTCTTCGCCTTTTCCCCTTGCGCAATTAGGTACCCTTCTGCTCACCGTAGGCAGTGCCCCAACCCCAAGCGCCGGAGCCGAAGCCACGGGCCACAACGCGCTCGCGATAGATCGAGGACACGTCGTCGCCGTCACCAGCGAGCAGAGCTTTCGTTGAACACATCTCAGCACAGATTGGCAGCTTGCCTTCCGCGATACGGTTACGACCGTATTTTTGGAATTCCACTTCCGAGTGATCTGTCTCCGGTCCGCCAGCACAGAAGGTACATTTGTCCATCTTGCCACGGGAGCCGAAGTTGCCTGCTTGTGGATATTGCGGCGCGCCGAATGGGCACGCGTAGAAGCAATAACCACAGCCGATGCAGAGGTCTTTCGAGTGAAGGACCACACCCTCTTCGGACTGATAGAAACAGTCGACAG
>CAZXMX010000115.1:0-10204 GCA_964641645.1 uncultured Neomegalonema sp. | reverse complement strand
GCAATCGCATCCGCATCGCGCAACGCATCGAGGGTCCGCAGCGTGACATCCCGCGAATTTCCAATGGGCGTGGCCAGCAGTGTCAAACCGGACTTTAGTTGCGATTTCGACACATTTGTCGAAACGATGGGATCAGAAGGGGCCATACGGTTCTTTCTTTGGCCTACAACGCAGCCTTGCCTTGAAAATGGCAGGATCGTGATTGAAGCGACACCACCAGCCAAACTTTCGTTAATTTAATGTCGAAACGCTGGCACTAGAAGTCTACTGTGTCGCCACAGGCTTGAAATGGAAATGCCTTTCTGACGGTGAAGACGCGCCAAGCGCAACCGTATCGAAGGGACAAGGAGGATGCATGGGCAGTTGCAAATCCATTGCTGGACGGTTCACCGGCCTCGCAATTTTGTTGTTAACCAGCGGCTGTCTTCAACGAACAGCGCCCATCGATATTCAGGGTGCCAGCCCTCCCCCGCGCGCGGTGGTTCAAACTCCGCAACAACCGGTATTTCGCGCACCGCAGCCCGCCCGGCCCATCGTGCGTGCGCAGCCAAGACCTGCTGCGCCTCTTCCGCCGGTCTCCCGTCCGCAAATCAGAAGCGAAGCTCTGCCTCCGCCCAATCTGAATCCAGTTGTCCAAGACGTCGGCACAGCTGCGCCGCCTCCCCCCGCGCCGATCAGGCAACAAGCTGTCAGAGCCGCGCCGCGCCCGACGCCGCGCCCACAAAGCGCGCCACCCACCAGTCAAACTCCCGACAATCCGTACAAGGCGTTCGAACCGGTCACCCCCCCTTCCCGCGAAGCGGTAGAGGTCGCCGAGAAGCCACTTGCTCCGCCGCCAGAGCCGCCGCGCGCTGCCGAGAGACAAAGGCCACCGCCACCCCGCGCCTCGAACGATTACACATCGCTCTTGGGCGAACAGTCCGCCCAACGCGCCGAAAGACCTCAAGACAGCCGTCTTCCGCCAAACGCAGCCGATGAACCGGCTGCGGCACCGACCCCGCCTCCCGTTCCCGGATTTGAAGGCAAAGCGCTCGTTGCGCTACTCGTGCCGGAAACAGATAGTCGCGGCTCGGTTCGTGCGATCGCTGATGGTTTGGCCAAAGCAGCTTCCTTGGCATCTGCAGACCTGAACGAAAGCCGACTGGAACTTCGTAAATACGATACAGGCGGCGACCCCCGTAAAGCAGCGCAAGCAGCAAAGAACGCAATTGCTGACGGTGCCAAGTTGATTATTGGTCCGCTGTTCTCCGGTTCCGCCGCAGCGGTCCGTCCGATTGCTCAATCGGCTGGCGTAAACGTCATCGCCTTCACCACAGATCAGTCTGTGTTGGGCGGCGGGCTTTACTCCATCGGTTTCCTGCCTCAGTCCGATGTTGACCGCATCATTTCCTATGGTGCGCGGCGTGGCCAAAAGAATATCGCGCTGATGGTTCCTGACTCGCCCTTTGGCGGTGTCATTTCGCGCAACGCACAAAGCACAGCCGGACGTGCCGGCGCCAGTATCGTCAAGGTCCAACCCTTCAAAGACGACTTCCGGGCGCTTGACGTCGCGGCGACCGACTTCGCGACCTATTACGCTTCCGCCCCCAAAGTGGACTCGGTTGTCATTGCGACCAACGGCAAAACCCTACAGGGCCTTGCTGCCTACCTCGCCTTCCGCGATGTCTTGCCAAGAGACATCAAATATATGGGCCTCGGACTTTGGGACGACAAAGAAACCTTCCGCGAGGCGACCCTTCGCGGTGGCTGGTTCCCCGGCGTTGATCCAGCGCTGAAGAATGATTTCAACTATCGCTACGGGCAAGCCTATAGCGGAGACCCCCCCTCGATCGCTTTGCTCGGATACGACGCGGTTGCCGTGGCCGTCGCCTTGATCCGCAATGGTGGCTTTTCTCAACAAACCTTACTGACGCCTTCGGGCTTCAACGGCATGAGTGGTCTTTTCCGGTTCCGTCGAGACGGACGCAATGATCGAGCCTTGTCCATTTTGGAGGTCGGTCAGGGCACCTTCCGCGTGATTGATCCAGCACCGAGTTCTTTCTCGTCTCAAGTTTCTAGCCTCGTCGGAGGTTGACCACTTGAATACCGCTGCGCCTTTAGCTCGTGTGCCAGACGCAGCGATAGATGGGTTTGGAAAGCTCGAAGACTTTGCCGATTGCGCAAACTTTCGGGCAGCACTGTCTGCTGCCGTCGAGAGCAGCGATCCGCAGGCAGGGTTCGTTGAGGCCGCCAAATCCTTTCAAGATGCTGGACGCGCCGCCATTCGGCAGCGCTTTGAGGAGAGCGAGAACGCTGGTTTGCCTGCCAGCCACGCTCTCGCTGCGCTTCAAGATGAAATTGTCAGCGGATTGTTTGAAGCGACCGAAGCCCTCTACCCCTTGCCGCATCCAACGTCGAGTGAACGACTTTCAATCGTTGCCGTCGGCGGATACGGACGCGGCGGTCTTGCCCCTCAATCCGATATCGATCTGCTGTTTTTGCTTCCCTACAAGCGAACGGCTTGGGCCGAAACGATGGTGGAAACCATTCTGTATGCGCTTTGGGATTTAGGTCTCAAAGTCGGCCAAGCCACACGGTCGATAGAAGAATGTTTGAGGCTGGCCAAATCGGACATGACGATCCGAACATCCCTTCTTGAAACGCGCCTCCTTACCGGAGATGCGGACCTTTACGCCGACATGAAAACCCGTCTTTGGGGCGAACTCTTCTCAAAAACCGCGCAAGAATTCGTCAGCGCAAAGCTAGATGAGCGTCACGACCGCCACGCCCGAACTGGTGACTCCCGCTATATGCTTGAGCCGAACATCAAGGAAGGGAAAGGCGCGCTTCGCGATCTGCACTCCCTGTTTTGGATCGGCAAATACATCTATCATGCAGACAGTGCCGCCGACCTAATCGAAAACGGCGTTTTTACCCAGAACGAAGCGCGTCGTTTCGCCGATGCGGAACAATTCTTTTGGACAATCCGGTTTTGGATTCACTACCTGACCAAACGCCCCCAAGAACAACTCACCTTTGAACGGCAGGTCGAGATCGCGGCGAACATGGGTTTTCATGATGACGCTGGTCTCAGCGGTGTTGAACGATTCATGCGCCATTATTTTAAGGCCGCAAAAGAAGTCGGCGACCTAACCCGCATCGTATGCGCATCGCTTGAATCGCAGCAACTCGCATCAAAGCGTCAAGGTATGCGGCGTTGGCTAGATTTGTTCACGCGCTCCTCAGACGAAACGGTCAAAATCGAACATGGCCGCATCCTCGTAAGCGATCCCAGTTTCTTTCGCGATACGCCCATTGAAATTCTCCGGGTCTTTCACTTGGCGGGAACGACGAACACGCCGATCCATCCACAGACGCTCAAACTCGTCCGCCGAAATATTGATGTCATCGACGACACGCTTCGCAATGATCCAGATGCGAACGCGCTATTCCTTGAAATTCTCTGCGACGCACCGAACCCGGAAAGCGCGTTACGGATGTTGAACGAGGCCGGCGTGCTGGGCGCTTTCATGCCGGAGTTCGGCGAGATCGTCTGCATGATGCAATTCAACATGTATCACCACTACACGGTCGATGAGCATACAATCCGCGCCGTCGGCAATCTGGCTCAGATCGAACAAGGAAAACTCGCAGACGAAGCGCCGGTCTCGACAGGGATCATGAAAGGCACGCTGGATCGCCGAGTGCTCTACGTCGCGATCTTACTGCACGATATTGGAAAAGGCCGCGCCGAAGATCATTCGATTGTCGGCGCACGCCTTGCTGAAACCATCTGCCCAAGATTGGGTTTTGATGAGGCCGACACGGATACGGTCGTGTGGCTCGTCCGACATCACCTCGATATGTCTGATACCGCGCAAAAGCGCGACCTGTCGGACATTCGGACTATCCAAGATTTCGCGGCCCTTGTGCAAAGCCGCGAACGGCTCAAGATGCTGTTGGTGCTGACCACTTGCGATATCCGCGCCGTCGGACCGGGCGTCTGGAACGGCTGGAAAGCGCAACTGCTTCGCACACTTTTCGCAGAGACCGAGGCGACAATCAGCGCGGGCCATGACGCCATGGTCTCGTCTCGCTCCGAACGAATTGACGAAGCAACGCGAGCCTTGACCGAACGCCTTTCCGATTGGTCACAAGATCAAGTCGCCGCGTTTATCAAACGCCACTATCCACCGTACTGGCTTGGGCTTGATCTCGGCACGCATGAAATCCATGCCCGGATGCTAAAAGACCAACCCGACGATGCTTTTGTGATTGATGCTTCTGGCGATCCGGCACGCGACGCGACACGATTGTCCGTCGCGATGGGGGACCACCCGGGTCTCTTCTCTCGGGTGACCGGCGCCGTCTCGATTTCTGGTGCGAACATTGTTGATGCAAGAACGTTCACGACCAGTGACGGCATGGCCATCGCAACCATCTGGCTTCAGGATCAAGACGGCGAAGCCTATGACGATCCGTCCCGTCTTGATCGACTAAAGAAAAACATCACGCAGGTAATGTCCGGCGAAATGATTCCACGCGACGAACTAAAGGAGCGCGATGTTATCAAAGCCCGCGAGCGTAGTTTCAGTGTCGCGCCCGATGTCAGCTTCGACAATGATGCATCAGAACTTTATACCGTCATCGAGATTACAGGCCGCGACCGCATGGGCTTGGTCCATGATCTGTCTCGCGCGCTCTCCGATCAAAAGGTGAGTATTTTTTCCGCTGTGATCGCCACCTACGGCGAACGCGCAGTCGACACATTCTATGTCAAAGATCTTTTCGGCCATAAAATCGCGAACCCCAATCGACAGAAGAGCATCGAGCAAGCTCTGCGTACCGTTTTATCCCGTGACATATAAATTGGCACGACCTGCAAGGACGCCACGATGAACCTCAACCGATCTTTTCTCACGGTCGGTGGGATGACCATGATCTCTCGGGTTCTTGGCATGGTCCGCGAGATTATGATCGCGGCAACGCTCGGTGCGACCGACGCCGCGGATGCGTTCTATGCCGCGTTTCGTCTGCCCAACCTGTTCCGCCGAATTTTCGGTGAAGGCGCATTCAACCTCGCCTTTGTTCCACTGTTCACCAAAAGCCTCGAAGATGGCGATGCGGCAGCGCGTCGGTTAGGCGAAGAAGTTCTTACGGTCCTTGCCAGTATCCTTTTCATCTTCACCTTAATCGCGACGCTGGCGATGCCGGTACTGGTTTACATCCTCGCTGCCGGGTTTTCAGAGGAACCTGAAAAACTAGAACTTACCGTCGTTCTTGCGCGGATCATGTTTCCTTATTTGGCACTTGTTTCACTGACCGCGATGTTTAGTGCCATCCTCAATGCCTTAGGCAAGTTTGCGGTGGCAGCCGGGGCACCAATCCTGCTCAACATTTTTCTCATTGTCTTCGCTGCGATGGCGATGGTCGCGGGCCATGCCGTCGAGATTTGGTTGGCGATTGGCGCGACCCTATCGGGCATTGCGCAGCTTTGGCTCGTGGTTTGGGCCGCGCGCAAAGCCGGAATAAAACTGTCGCTTCGCCGACCAAAGCTGACCCCGAACGTCAAAAAGTTACTCGTGCTGGCTGCCCCCGCGGCCCTCGCTGGCGGGGCGATGCAAATCAACTTGGTGATTGGATCGCTCATTGCGTCGTTCTTCGACGGTGCAGTGGCTTGGCTAAATTATGCGGATCGCATTTACCAACTTCCGCTCGGTGTGGTCGGGGTCGCCGTCGGTGTCGTGCTGATGCCAGAGTTATCGCGCCGCGCCAAACAAGGCGACCGAGACGGCGCACGGCAATCCATGAACCGCTCTGCAGAGTTCGCACTCGCTTTGACTCTCCCCGCAACCGTTGCGCTGATCGTCATCGCCGAAGAAATCGCGCGCGGCTTGTTCGAACGGGGAGCCTATTCTGCCTTCGATGCGCATCAAACCGGACTGGCCGTCACGCTGTTCGCGCTCGGCCTTCCAGCGTTTGTGCTCAACAAAGTTCTGACCCCCGGTTTCTTCGCCGATGAAGACAGCAAGACGCCACTGCGCCTGTCGCTATGGGCGATGGGGATTAACACCGTTTTGTCCTTGATCGGCGTTTGGGTCATGGGCTGGCTCGCCATCCCGATTGCGACAGCGATTGCCTCATGGATCAATGTCTGGATGCTGTGGCAAGTCCTGCGCAAACGCGGATACGGTGCCGACCTGCGGCTTTGGACCAAGCTTAAACGCATGGCGTTGGCCAGCGTGGTCATGGGCGTCGCGTTGGCCGGAGCATCATGGCTGTTAGATGGATCGCTAGAGACACAGATCGCGCGAGTCCTCGCGCTCTTTGGCCTGATCATGATCGGCCTTGCAGCCTACGTGATCGCGGCTCGAATGGTTGGGGCTTTCACACTCGCGGAATTGAAAGCGGGCCTAAAGCGCCGTTAGCGCGGCTGAGGCCAAAACTTCACCATCCATGGTGCGATGATCCAACCCACTAAGAACCCGCCGATATGAGCCTCCCACGCGGCGGCTCGGCCTAGTGTGCCAGACAAGACGTCAAACGAAATCATCCCAAGCACAACTTCGATCAAGATAACCATCCCGACCGTGACGACCGTCGCCAAGCGCATGTCTTTACCGTTTATCGTCTTAACCCGGAAGCGATACCGAAAGTACGACGCGAGTAATCCGTAAGCCGCCCCGGATGCCCCGGCCAACTGCGAGGTGTCTTCGGGCCGAGCCACAGCAAAGGCAATCGCGCCTGCCGCAGCCGTGACCATGAAAAATACGAGGAACCGAACCGTCCCCATATACCGCCAGTTGCGATTTCCCAGCAGATAGATCAACAGGGTATTCATCAGAACATGCACCCAATTGATGTGCAGAAAAGCATAAGTCAGCAAACGTTCCAGATCGAAGCCACCCCAGAACCGCTGAGGAACAAAGGCCATCTTTTGATAGAGACTGTGAGAGGCACCTTCGCCGGAATACGCAATCCACGCATGGATCAGCAGCATCGCGATAATGAGCACCAATACCGGTGCAGCCTCGGCTGCTTCCGCAGCCTTCGGATGGAAAATCGGCTGTTTGGATTGCTTTGAATCGGGCGGGGGTGTCTCTTCAATCATCCCGTCTGACATAATGCCGTGATCGCCAGACAGGAAATCACTTCTTCAAGGGAGTTTCTTGCCTCCCCCATGCCAGCACAGGCATACTGGGATTGTAAAACAAGGTATGGTGTTGAGCGTGGTGCAAACCGACATAGCGGAAACTGGCAGGACGGATATTCGAGCGAAGGCCATGTTTGTCTTTGCCCTCGCGTTTCTGGCTCTCTTTGCAGCGATCCTGCCACACGGAGGGTTGGCTGAAACTGTCAGTACGATCCTCATCAGCCACCCGGTTGCATTGTTTCTCTTGTTCGGCATGTGGTTGCTGATCGCGGTCGAGGGGATCATGGGCTACCTCGCCGCTCCCGATAAACCAAAGAACGCGCTCTTTCGATTGATCCTCGTGCTGCTCATCCCGCCCTTTCGGATTACCATTTCACCGCAATACCCAAACAGTCAGTCTTGGATACCCAAGCTAAACTGGGTTCCCACGAGCAAGGCGTCCGTTGAGAAGATGGAGGTCCGGACTGGCCTGCCGATGTTGCTCATGACATTGTTGATCTTGCCGGTGATTGCCGCCGATTTCCTCGTCGGCCCCAAGCCCCATGATGTCCTTGCCGCCGAGTTCGATACCGTCAGCCGCAGCGATACATCCGCCAACAATGCGCGGCTTTTTCTCATGGACGAGAACGAGAAGGTCATTGCCACCCTTGCGAGACCGGACCGGGAAGCACGCGAGGGCATCGACGGTGTTTGGACAGTGCTTGGCAGGCCGGAAGGTGCCGAAGTATCCACGCTCAGCTTCGGGCCGGGTGACGCTTTCTCCTTCAACACCGGCTGCTCCGTCACCGAAGGAATTTTCGGGGCCGGACAGGGCGCACTTGGTTTTAACGGCTTAAACAAAGTCGCAAAGTGTCCCCCCACTCCGCTCCAACTCATCATGTGGTTCATCACGGCGCTGATTTGGTTTTCCTTTGCCTTAGAATTTATCCTGCTGATTTCGCTGTCCGAGAAAAAGCTCGCCTTCTGCAAGAAACACTGGATCAACATCGTCATTATCTTGCTGCCATTGCTCGCGTTTCTTCGCTCGCTGCAGCTGTTCAGGTTCCTCCGCATGGCGAAAGCGGGAAAGCTCATGCGCGCCTATCGCCTCAAAGGCTTGGCTACGCGCATGGCGAAGCTCGCGACCATCTTTAATCTCATTGATCGTTTTCTCTCTCGCAGCCCCGAGAAGTATGACGCGCACCTGCGCGACAAGATCAGCGAAAAAGAGGAAGAGCTGGCCGAATTGAAAGGTAAATTGAGCGGCTAATGAGGTGAAAGATTCCCTCGCTCGCCTTTAAGTAACCCGTGACACGAAAAACATTTCGATGCCTCAAAAAAGGTGCAGCGCTCGCATTCGCTTGCGAAAGCTCCACAAAGAAAGCAAACTGTTCTGCAGCGCGCTCTTCAGGTGAATGCGCATGCCAGTTTTTAGTAAGAGACGGATAGTTCGATGAAAACCGCCATGTTCCGCATGTTTCAGATGTGTTTTGCGATCTTTCTTCTGGCCATCGCGTTCTGGCCGGGTTGGGGACTGGCTTACGCCGCCTTTCGGAATGCGGCGACGTCTCCGATTCTGGTTGTAGTTTGCGGCGCGATCTGGACGCTTTTGATGGCGCTGAACCTGCCGTTGACGCGACGACAGTTTCAATATGCGGGCGCACTGTGTTTCATCGCGATGATCGGGGCGCTGCTGTTTTATCTGCACAGCAACGATTTGTTCGATGCGACCAATCAGAACCAGTGGATCATCACGGCGATCTTTGGCGTCGGTTTCCTGCTTGGCTGGTTTACAATCTCTTCCTATGTTTGGCGCAGCTATCGCGGTGTCCTCGGTGTCGATGATGCCGAGTCGGGTCAAGAAGGCGAGTAATCGGGCCGCCTTTCAGAGAGATCGAAGAGATGAGCAATTCAACCACCGCGCGGCACACGCCTCGTGTTTTTTCCGGTGTTCAACCAACCGGAAACCTCACGCTAGGGAATTACCTAGGGGCCGTCCGGAACTTTGTTGCGTTACAAGAAGATGACAGCTTCGAGCGGCTGTATTGCGTCGTCGATATGCACGCCATCACGCAGCCGTTTAAACCGGCGGAACTCAGCAGCGCAATCCACGAAGTCGCCGCCGCCTTCCTCGCGTCCGGTCTTGATCCGGCCAAGTCGATCCTGTTCAACCAGTCCCGCGTCGGTGCCCATGCGGAGCTGGGTTGGATTTTCAACTGTATTGCGCGGATGGGTTGGCTCAACCGCATGACCCAGTTCAAAGAAAAAGCGGGCAAGAACAAAGAGAATGCCTCGGTCGGTCTTTATGCCTATCCAAACCTGATGGCAGCGGACATTCTCGTCTATCGCGCGACCCATGTTCCGGTAGGGGAAGACCAGAAACAACACCTCGAATTGACTCGCGATATTGCGCAGAAGTTCAACAACGATTTCGAAGTCCCCGACTTCTTCCCATTGTGCGAACCGCTGATCCCCAAAGAGACCGCACGCATCATGTCGTTGCGCGACGGCACGTCGAAAATGTCGAAGTCCGACCCATCCGATAACTCACGGATCAACTTGTCGGACACGGCAGACGTCATCGCGCAAAAGGTCCGCAAAGCGAAAACCGACCCGGAACCTCTGCCGAGCGAAACTGATGGTCTAGAAGACCGTCCAGAGGCACGCAATCTGGTTGGAATTTATGCCGCGCTCGCTGGTTCGACACCCGAAGCGGTGCTGGGCGAGTATGGCGGACGGGGTTTTGGTGACTTCAAACCGGCGTTGGCCGACCTAACCGTCGAGAAAATCGCCCCCATCGGCGACGAAATGCGCCGTCTAACGGCGGCTCCCGATCACATCGACACGGTGCTGTCCGAAGGCGCAACCCGCGCCGCCGAAATCGCCCGACCCATTATGGCCGAAGTATATGAAACGCTCGGTCTGTTGGGTGGAGGGAGCGCCTAAAATCGGGGCGCTTGATTGATTGGCTCTAACCCCCTAGTTTAGAACCATTCCAAACAGGCCGTATCCAGAGGATCGCCCCATGTTCATTCAGACCGAAGCGACGCCGAATCCCTCGACGCTGAAATTCTTGCCGGGACGCACGGTCCT
>CAZXMX010000114.1:0-10250 GCA_964641645.1 uncultured Neomegalonema sp. | reverse complement strand
TAGAGCGCCGTTTTCCCTCACCCACGATGTTTCCAACATCAGATGCGGGTTTGATGTGGTGCATGAGTCGATGGACGGACGGCCCGCTGTTCGATCTGAGTGTGAAAATTGTTCTGGGGTCTGCTGGCGATGCGTTGCCGAAAGATTTTGCCGAGGATCGCGGGCGGCTGTACCTCGGTGAGGATTGGGCCGAAGCGCTTAAGGCAGCGAATGCGACGTTGCCGCATCTGGTCTCGCAGGCCCGTGCTCCGATGCTGTGGCTGAACCAACAACTCTCGGACGGACGCAAATTCCTTCTGGGCAATGATCCCTCTGCGCTTGATGCACAGATTTATTGCTGCGTCTGGTTCATGCGGGGCCGGTGGGACGGTGGTCCATCCTTCTTCAGCGAGTTCCCGGACCTAGAGCGATGGGAAACCAATGTTGCGGCACTGGGACACGGCGAGATGACAGAACTCTCGCCTGAAGATGCGATCTCCATCGCCACGGAGAGTGAACCGCTGACGCTTTCCGGTGTCGATGCACACGAGCCGCAAGGTTTCGTCGTCGGTGAGACAGTGGTTGTTTCGCCCGACGTCAACGGCGGTGAACAACCGGTCGAAGGCACGTTAACGATGGCAAATGCCGAGACGATCACTGTTCATCGCGAAGACTCAGATGTCGGCGCGATTCAGGTTCATTTCCCGCGCGCTGGGTATCGTATCGAACGGGCATGAGCCCTTTGAAAGATCATCGCCCAGCAATACCTAGGTACTATTTTGCAAAATTTGGTTGCAAGCCTCTGAAAGATAGATAAAAAATCGGCACGAAATGTTGGTATTTTACCACCCGCAGTTTTACTCTGTTTGAAGCGAGTTCCGCTACCTTCAGCGGGCTATGCGGAAAGGGTCATTCTTGAGCGAGACGATACCATCGCTTCCTCCAGCAGCGTTTAGGCTGCTGCGGTTCTGGAAATCTGTACGTGGCCCACATGTCTTGCCGCATCGGACCAAGATGGACCCGATCCCGCTTCGTGAATGGATTTCCCAACTCAGCATCGTCGAAGCGCGCAAAGGCGAAAAACAGTTCTTTGTTCGTGTTCATGGGTCTGAGGCCGTCGAAAATCTGGGACAAGACTTTTCGCGCAGCTACATCGAAGATCAGACAAGCGGCGTTGCAACGGACATCGCGACGCGCCCCTATAAAGCTTCGATTGAAGCGTTGATGCCGGTGTATTCGACGATTGAAGCGACGCCGGGTAGCAGCGTATTTAATACACTTGAGCGCCTTGTCCTGCCCTTCACGGATGTGGATCAAGACCAGTCCGATGCACCAATTACCGTTGATCGTTTCTTGTCATGGCTCGGCCCAACGGACCGGGTTCGAGGCGAGGACACGGCAGTCTATCGCGCAGACTTACCCGTGCAAGAAGCCGGGAAGAACGGCGACAGCAAGGGCTTGATTCAGTTGGCGGTTATTGATGTCGATGACCCGCGTTATGGCTTTGACGAGCCAAGCCACCCCAACATGCCGTTCGCGGCCCAGCGCCCACTCGCGAAACACCCTTGAAGCAAATAGCCGCCCGTTGGGGCTTCCCAATTCAGCATTTCACCGGCAACAAAAACGCCCGGCTTGCCGTTTAGCATCAGCCGTTCGTCCAGCGCAGCGGCATCGACACCGCCCGACGAAGAAATCGCGCGCTCTAAACCCGATATGCCGTTAAGCGTGATTGGCGTGGACTTGATCGCAGCGGCCAATGCCTTGGCATCTTCAGGCAGAGGCCTGACGCCTTCGCGCAAGATGGCAATTGCGACGGCACTCAAGCCGGTTTTGCGCAAACGGTTGGATAACGAGTCGCCGCGCCGGGGACGGCTTAGCTTCTTAGTGAGATCGCTGTCTGGCAGATCTGGTTTAAAGTCGACATGGAGGACCGCGGATCCCGTCGCTTCGATGCAATCTCGCAATAACGGCGACAAGGCATAGATCGCACTGCCCTCAATGCCGTTGGTCGTCACGACCGCTTCGGACCGGATCATTACGCCGCCAAAGCTGAATGTCGAAGCCTTCAATGGGCTGCCCGCGAAGCGACTGCCCACATACGTCTGCCATCCGGTGACAAAACCACAATTGGAGGGCTTGAACGGTGCGGTTTTAATTGCGGATGCTTCCAGTATTTTGGCCCATGCGCCGTCTGAACCCAATCGAGGCCAACTCGCGCCGCCCAACGCAAGCAATGTCGCGTCGGGTTGAGTTTCAGATTGCCCTTCGGGGCTATCAAAAACCAGCGCATCACCTCGCCACCCCAGCCAGCGATGGCGCGATCGAAAAGTAACGCCTTGTTCTTCCAATCGTCGAAGCCAAGCACGCAGTAACGGCGACGCTTTGAAGGCCGTCGGGAAGATACGCCCTGAGCTACCGATGAAGGTTTCCTGCTCCAAGGCCTCGCACCATGCCCGAAGCTCTCCCGGCCCGAACGCCTCGATCATCGGTCGCAGCGATGGCGTCCCTCGGTAGCGATTCTGAAAGACATCAATGTCCTCGGAATGGGTGAGATTAAGCCCCCCGATCCCAGCCATCAGGAATTTTCGCCCAAAGCTCGGCATCTGGTCGTAGACCGTGACCGCACATCCAGAAATCGCCAGCGTTTCCGCCGCCATCAAGCCTGCCGGTCCACCGCCGATCACCGCACAGGTCTTTGGGATACTCACGCCGCGACTCCGATATTGTTATACTATAACAAATAGGCTAACGACCCTAACAGTACGTCATCAAAGCCGAACAGATAAGTCAGATGAAGTTTTCAACGAACCTTTGTGCCGCCCTGCTGTTTTCCACGGCTTCCTATGCCGAAGCACCGGTTGTTGTAGCCGATCTTGCACCGATTCACTCGTTAGTCGCGCAGGTCATGGTCGGTGTCGGTGAACCAAAATTGTTGATCCCCGCGAGAGTGTCGCCGCACGGGCATAGCTTGAAGGTTTCGCAAGCGCGGGAATTGGCGGACGCTGATTTGGTGTTCTGGGTGGGGGAGACACTGACACCTTGGCTTGAGAAAGCGTTGGAGACCTTGGCGCATGACGCGAACGCGGTGGAGTTGCTAGAAGTCAAAGAGTTGACCCTCTTGGATATGAGCGAATCCGAGGAGCACGACGAAGACGCGCATCACCATGGCGATGCCGACCCGCATATCTGGCTTGATCCAGACAATGCAGCGATTTTGATCTCGGCGATTGCGGAGGCCTTAATCGCGGCGGATGCAGAAAATGCGGATGCCTATCAGCAGAATGCGGCGACGGCGCTGGAACGCTTGGCCGTGCTATCGACGGAGATCGCCGCGCAAATGGAACCCTCGAAGGGGCGCGAGTACATCGTGTTTCACGATGGCTATCGCTATTTCGAGAACCGTTTCGGCTTGGGCCGGGCTGTTGCGATTACCGGCAGTCATGCTGTGAAGCCCGGCGCACGGCGCTTATCTGAAATCCGCCAAGTCATCCGCGACACGCCAACCGATTGCGTTTTTTCCGAACGTCAGTTCGGTGCAAAATCAGTCAATGCCATCGTGCGAGGGACGACGATGCGCCCCGCAGAGCTGGATCCGATGGGCGCGACGCTGACGCCCGGTCCAGACCTTTATTCTGGCCTGATCCGTGCGCTGGCGACGTCGTTCAGTACCTGCCTTAAGCCGTAGCCGCGCTTTGGCGGCGGACGCCAGCGGCAAAAGCGATGCAGCCGATGACCAAGATCGCGACGCAGATGTAGAGCAAGCCGGTATATTTGTGATCGACACCCATGATCTCCATGGCTTGCAGACCCCATGCTTTTTTGCCGGACATCGAGAAATACAATACCGCGCCACTGATCGCCGCCACAAAGGAGACAAGATAGCTCCAAAGCGCGATCTCTCGCACACCGCCAAAGATCGAGAACAGGATCACAGGTGCTAGGAACATCGAAGCGGTGCCAGATACCGCCACAGCATCGAACAAGTCTTTCGACCCGTAAAAGCAGAAGACCAAACCGCCAACCATAAACGCCGCCATGGCAAGGCGACCGCTGGTGAGCGTGCGGGGCAGCAGCTTCATATCAACGACGATCAACTTGGAAGCGCTCGATAGAGTCGAGTCCAGCGTCGAAATCGCCGAGACGATCAGAGCTGCATTCACCGCCAGCAGAATCCACGGGTTGAACATCAACGCCCAAACTTGCTGCATCGATTGTCCTTCAGCGGCGAGGATACCGGCCTGAACACCGAACAGACCAAAGCCAAAGATGCAGAGCGCGGAAATCCAGAAAGCATGGAAGAACGACCAAGCCGTTGTCTTACGATCTGCGAGCAGACCGCGATCCATCATCACCGGGTCATGCAGTGGATAGCTCAGCACTTGCAGGCCGGCGACCGCCAGCAGCACCCAACCGGGGATCGATCCGGCAATGCCCTCGGCGCTCATCGCGGCAGAAAAGCTGAAGTCGTCTGTGGTGATCAAGGCGATCAACGCGATGCCGAATACCGCTAAGAAAACGATCATCTGCATGACGTCCGTGCGCAGGGATGCGCGCAGCCCGCCGAGCATGGAATACCCTGCCCCGATCAGCGCCAGCACCAAGACGGCAAGACCACCGCCATCCCCGAATGACTCGGTCGTTAGCACCCCGCCGAACAGGTCTGCGCCGAGCGCCACCGAAAAGATCGCGCCCACCACCAAGAGGTTAGCGAAGACTTCGGAGAGAAGCCGCAGCGCGATGACGAAGTTGTAACAACTCACGCCCGTCGCCCCGAACCGCTCGCTGAGGAATTCTTGGACGGAAACGGCCCCATGCCGGAACCGCAATTGGTCGATGATCAGACCGCCGGTCAAAAACGAAATATAGTACGCGGCGTAAGCCAACGCGCCGACCGTGCCGTAGTAGAACCCCAGAATCGCAGCGTTCATGAGCGAACGGGCGAAAATCCACGTCGTGACTTGACTGAGCACGAGGGTCCACAACCCCGGCGCGACGCCTTGTGCGTCCTTACCGTTGAAGAACCCGGCCTCGCCCGCCTCGCGGGGCGTGAGGAAGTAGCTGGCCACGCCGACCGCTAAGATTAATCCAATGAGAACAATCGTTTCGACGGTCATCTGCAGGTCCCTCGGTGTTCACCAGCCCGCCGTTTAGCGCGTCTCAGCCCATTGGTCACGCACTCAAACGACATCTGACAAATTCTTGAGGCGTCTCCGTATCGTTGCTGGCTAACCCGCGAGGAGATCAGCGATTTGATCCGCGGCGTGGTGCGCCATTGCGAGGCCGGTTTTGAAGCCTCCGGTTGCGACCATGACCTTCGAATGGTCCGGATGCGGGCTAAGGAGAAGGCGCTTGTCAGCGGCACGGGGGCGCAGGCGGGCCCAGCGCTCGATGACCTCGGCCCCGTCAAGTCTGGGACAGATCGCGGTTGCCCTGCCGATCAGGTCTTCGAGTTGATCATCGGTCGCCTCGGCATCCGCATACTCGCGCTCGCTGGTCGCGCCGACGGAGACAATGTTGCCGCCGCGCGGCACGACATAGAGACGATCTCGATAGATCAACGGCAGATCATCGGCGGATGTCCCGTCGGCTAGGCGCAGCAAGGCCGCTTGGCCCTTTTCGCCCCTCCCGGCGGGGGTGTCTTCGCGCGCCTCCGGCAGCAATCGAAACGCATCGGCTCCGGTTGCGAGGATGATGTGCTTCGCGCTCAATCGTTCGCCAGACTGGAAGATCGCCGCGCCATCGTCTAGGCGTTCCAGCCGAAACCCACTTTCCACCGCCCCGACGCTGGCCGCGAGGGCGGCGCAATAGGCGCGGGCATCAATTCGCGCGGTCAAACCGCAGAGCGCCGCCCCAAAAGGAGCCGCCTCTTCCGCGAGCCACGCGGGGTCAGGGATCACAATCGACAGCTCGGCTTGGCCTTGCCAGTTGGTCACGGCATTGTTCGCCCTGCCCCGCCACATCTGAGGATGATGCTCTCGGGTGAGGGGAATGAGCCGCCCACATTGGCGATACCCGATGTCGATGCCGGTCTCCTCGCGCAAACCATCGGCGACTTCAGACAGCGAGGTCAGCGCCTCGAATTGCGCCTGTTTCTTCTCGTTCCAGCGATCCGGAGAATGGGGGGCCAACACGCCGAGCGGCGTTCCGCTCGCCCCTGCCCCTGCACCGACGGCATCGACCACACGCACGTCCCGGCCCACTTTCTTAAGCCTGCGCGCGATACTGAGCCCGAAAACTCCAGCCCCGATAATGAGAACATCTGCATCCATACCCCGCGACCAACGGCAAATTGATCCGTGACGCAACCGCTTCATGCTCTAATATTAAGGATATGAGGAAAATTCTTGCCGCCATTACCGCGCTCGCCTTGTTTCCATCCCTCGCTGCGGATGCCGAAACGCCCTTTGTCGACCTAGAGCTGGTGCTGGCCGTCGATGCATCTGGCAGCGTCGATGAGGAGGAATTCCGCCTGCAACTGTCCGGGATTGCCCATGCTTTTCGCGATCCGGCGATCCATCAAGCCATCACGTCCGGGTCCGAGCATCGCATTGCAGTGGCGCTGGTGGTCTGGTCGGATTCGGCCTTCCCCAAAGTGCCGACGACGTGGCATGTGCTGCACAATGCGGCGACGGCCAAACGCTTCGCCAATATCGTTGAGAACTTTCACACGAAAACAGGGCGCAGCGCCGGGATTGGCGGCGGCGGCACCTCGATTGGTGATGCGATTGATTATGCGATCAGCATGATCGAAGTGAATGGCATTGAAGGCACCCGCCGGGTTATCGATGTTTCCGGCGATGGGACCGAGACGGACCCTTGGGCTGGTCCCGCCACGATGCTTCCCGAAGCGCGCGTGAAAGCCGCAAGAGCTGGGATCACGGTCAACGGCCTCGCGATCCTCAACGATTTTCGGCGGCTCAATCTTTACTACCGAGACAACATGATCGTCGGTGAAGGCAGCTTTGTCTTAGACGCGCTCGATTACGAAGACTTCAAACGCGCGATCAAAGAAAAGCTGTTGCGGGAAATTGCGGTCTATATCGGGTGAGTGGTCGCGAGCGCGGCTTGGCCGAAACAGAAGGCACGCCAAAACCCTCCCACCCGGATCGAGTGGAAGTTAAAACCCGCCCCATAAACGGTTCTCAATATCCGGCGGGCGATCAATCCGCGCGCGGAACGGCTCGCTCGTTGGCAACACCGTTTCCGTAACAACGGCCCAGCGTTCCTTCGACACCGCCGCCGTCTTCGACCGACGCTTCACGAGCCGCTTCGCATAGCGCGGCAAGTCTTCGAGCATCGCGCGCAACGCGGCGATCCGGCGCAACAGATGCTCAAACGAAAATCCACCGTCGGGCACGACCTCCAGAGGCCGAGGCGCAAACGCGGCGTCACTCGACAAAGAAACCGCGCGGCGTCCAAACAGCAAGCAAGCCGAAACGAACACTAAACTGGCGGCGGCGGACTCGGCGCGCACCAAAACCGATGAGACGTAAGACCGAACCCAGTCCGGCACCCGAGAGACAACGGGAACACGCGACACAACCGCCAACGCAAACACCAACCCCGCCAAAAGGCGAAGCAAGGCAAGCCGCTGTGTCTCCAATGCCCGTTCCATCTCCACGTCGTCTTATGTCTCCTGTCAAAATCAATAAGCAAAAAAGAACAATATAAGAACGAATGTCAAGCGAATTTTGTACCGCGCGGTGCCTACAGCCTTTGCGAATGCAAAGGCGGCCAGCGTCGAAAACCCAGTGAACCTCAAAGCGGCAGATGCATTTTGCGCCCCGCAAAAGGGCTACAACCATCCCACCGTCATACTCCGCGAAGGCGGAGTATCCATTTCTCAGCAATCCCGGCCTGCGCAAATTGAAACGTGGATTGAGCCTCGCGAAAGGCAATCATAACGGCGCGTGTCAAAGACCACTCTCAAATTTCGCGCTAAGCGCCTGTTCGAGGGTGAGGAGGAATAGCTCAACGTGCCGTCGGAAAACACCGGAGTGGTCCTGGTACGAATTTGTACATTCGTTTCATTGTTCAATTGTTACAATCTTCTCACCCTTCTAATTGCAGGCCACAACACAACGCGCTAGGCTTGTAGAAGCTGCTATTTACACGATTTAACTGGGAGTTTGAGTTGTTCAGAGTAAGTTCGCAACAGATCGATATTCTCGAAAAACGCGCGTCGGAGGATTACATAAATCAGCTCATTTTGACACTGCGAAAAAGCATTCCGGAAGCACTCAATACGTACAACGACAGAGATCTAAAAATTCACATAAAGAAGTCTCTTGAGTTTTCAAAAAAATTCTCCATCCAAACCGATCAAGCAATATCAAAGATTGCGACAATCAGCATTCTCACTGAGTCAAAAATATTCAATGACAAGGACAATTTGCAATTTATGAACGACGAAACTTATTCTGGGGATGAGAAAGTCCAGATGTTGTTTGATATATTTGTTGGAAATTTGCGCTCTTGTAAAAGGTAGAGTCCATGCCAGCATTTTTGTTAGCAATACCGGCGTGGAAACTAGCGGTTGCGGCTACGGCAGGCGCAACAGCATTGTTCATGGCAACACCCCAAGGTCGAGAGATGACGGTAGATGCACTGGAAGGCACAGCCGACGCCCTCGACGACCTATTCGATGCACCTTCTCAAAGCTCCACTCAGAGCAATTCCCAGTCAAACACTCAGCCCCTTGCTGTTCCAACCTCTCCATCACAAACGGTAACATGCACAAGTGCACCTGACCCCAGTTGCGTCGCACTACTTGCAAAAATTTCTTCACGAATGACTGAACTTGAAAAGCGTCTCAGCGATATGGAAACCGACAAGCTCGGGCTCTTCCAAATCAGACCACGAGCGATACCGGGAAAAGGGAGTTGGCCCGGACACATTGATCAGTTTAAGGGCAAACAACAAAATTTGCGGAAAATGTTAGACAATGCGACGACGCTATGTTGCCCTATTCCGAGAGGCGCTTGGCATTTGGCGACGCGCAACCCACCAAACCGTCCTCACATGCGGTGACAATACGATGAAAATTACAGAACCGGAACGAGACGCTTTGCATTCGAAATTGCATGCGAAGCAAGGTGTGCTTTGGCGCGATATGTACTCTGAGATTCATTACGATGGTGATGAATGTCATTTTTGGTTTCAGATAAATTCTCCCGAAAACATCGATCTGATAATCCAGGTCTTTCAAGAATGTTCCGACAGTTTTTTGCAGAAATATCACGAGACTGAATTTGATGTTTGCTTCAAAGAAGTCACTACTGAAGAAGTGATCTTGTGGGAATTTGTAGACAACGACGAAGTTCGCGGTGGGCCACGTGTACCTGAACGCGAGTGGGGGGCGGAGCCGACCGTGTCGATTCCCGAGGAGTACGAGATCTTTTCAGAAGAGTGGCGCTTAGCAATTGCCAAAGGACCGATCGCCGACACTTAAGCACCAATAAGTTCAATCTCCGCAAACGGTCTTTATTTACCTCGGCACCTAAAAAATGGACTCTTGAGCCGCAGGCTCAAGAGTCCATTTTTAGGGCATTAATAAACGCCTCTTGCGGGATATCGACTTTCCCGAACTGGCGCATTTTCTTCTTACCGGCTTTTTGCTTGTCCAGCAGCTTACGCTTCCGCGACACGTCACCGCCGTAACACTTCGCGGTCACGTCTTTTCGCAGCGCTGAGATCGTCTCGCGCGCGATGATGCGTCCGCCGATAGCCGCTTGGATCGGCACTTTGAACATATGCTGCGGGATCAACTCTTTGAGCTTTTCGCACATGCTGCGCCCGCGCGGTTCGGCCTTGTCGCGGTGAACAATCACCGACAGCGCATCGACCGGCTCATCGTTCACCAGAATGCTCATCTTCACGAGGTTGCCCGGCTCGTACCCGTCAATCGCATAATCGAAAGACGCATAGCCCTTCGTGACCGATTTCAGACGATCATAAAAATCGAACACCACTTCGTTCAGTGGCAGCTTATAGACCGCCATCGCCCGCGACCCCGCATAAGTCAGATCGACTTGCACGCCGCGCCGCTCTTGGCAGAGCTTCAGCACATCGCCGAGATATTCGTCCGGCACGAGGATCGTCGCCTTGATCCACGGCTCCTCAATGTGATCGATCTTCATCACATCGGGCATATCCGCAGGATTGTGCATTTCCATTTCGGTGCCGTCTTTCATCTGCATTTTATAGACAACAGACGGCGCGGTGGTGATGAGGGAAATATCGTATTCCCGCTCCAGCCGCTCGGTGATGAT
>CAZXMX010000113.1:9964-10309 GCA_964641645.1 uncultured Neomegalonema sp. | reverse complement strand
CTCGATCAGCTTCACGCCATCGACCAACCGACGTGGCACCGCGAGGATCAGCGCCATCGTCATGTCGGCGGTGTCTTCGGCCAGCACGCCGGGGGTGTTCGTCACATGGATGCCCCGCTGACGCGCCGTCGCCACATCGATATGATCGACCCCCGCGCCAAAGTTCGCGATCAGGCGCAAGTTCTCTCCGGCGCGCGCCATCAGCCCTGCATCCAGTGTGTCGCCCAGCGTCGGCACCAGCACATCAGCGTCGGCCATCGCCCCCGCGAGCTGCGCGTTCGTCATCGGCGTATCATCCGAATTCAGCGTCACCTCGAACAACTCTTGCATCCGAGCCTCGACCTG
>CAZXMX010000113.1:0-9954 GCA_964641645.1 uncultured Neomegalonema sp. | reverse complement strand
AATTTCCGAGTCACAACCACCTTGGGACGGGCCAGTTTGGTGCGGTTTTCGGGCATTATTGTCTCCGACAAGTCATAATCATGCGTCCAACTAACAGATCACGCAATAAATGCAAAGACACGAGACTCTTGACCTGCTCGCGCCAACATCGCACTCCGTAACCATGAAACGCGTCGTTCTTGCAATGCTTGTTCTGAGTTTTTCCGGGCCGATCCCCGCCTTTGCGCAGTCGTCTGACATTGGGCCGGAGACGGGCGCTCCGCTGCCACGTTTCGAGTCCCTGCGCTTTAACAAGGTAAATCTGCGGCGCGGGGCGGGCGAAGACTATCCCATCGCTTGGACTTTCCAGCTTTACGGCCTGCCGGTGCAAATCTTTCAAGAGTTCCGAGACTGGCGCCGGGTGCGCGATCATGACGGCGCGACAGGGTGGATGCACAAGTCACAACTCGGCACCGCGCGCACGATCCTGATCCAAGACGACATCGTTGAAATCCACGCCGAACCCGATGCCGAGGCGGAAGTCGTCGCCCGCGCCGAACCCGGCGTCGTGATGACTTTGCTCGCATGCCAAGTCGATTGGTGCCGCGCCAAAGCAAAAGGCTATCGCGGTTGGCTGAAAAAGCCTGGCCTCTGGGGCGTGTTGCCCGAAGACGTCTTCGGCGAGTAGCCTTCACGTTGGCCGAAAAAAGATCTACTGGCGGCGCAACCGAACCACCACATCGACGCTGGCGATCTCGCACCCATCGGGCACGTCCGGCAAAGCGGCAATTCTGACCGACCCCACCGGAGCATCAGCAATCGAGCCGTCATGCTCGTAGTAAAAATGCGGGTGATCGTCGATACGGGTGTCGTAATAGACTCGGCCCGCCTCGATATGCACTTCGCGCAGCAACCCTGCTTCGGTAAAGGCCTTCAGCGCGTTGTAAACCGTCGCGAGCGAGACATCGGCTCCCGTCAGTTGCGCCTCGGCATAGAGCGCTTCGGCTGTCAGATGACGATTTCCGCCTTCAACCAGCAGAGACGCCAAAGCACGGCGTTGCCGCGTCGGGCGCAGCCCGGCTTGAGACAGCCAGCGGCTCGCTTCTTGTCCCGCCGAAGATGGAGTCAAACTTTCCATGGCTTTGTCCTAGCGTGCTTCATGCCAACGGGCAAGAGAACGCACGCCTCGAAGGCCCGCAATCCTGTGCTACGGTGTCGCAATGATGCGCCTGCTCTCAATCTTGTTACTCTTCGGTGTTGCGACCTCATCGATGGCGGAGGATGCTTGGCGCGTTGACCCGGGTTTCAGCACAAAAAAAGCGCGCAAAGACATCAGCGGCGCGGCGTGCAGCCCAAAGGTCTGCTTCGCTGTCAACGATGAAACGCATTACATTCAACCCTTTAGGATTGAAGGCAACCGACTCAGAACCGGAAAGCGCGTAAACCTGCTCGAGGAGAAAGCCGAAATTGACGCCGAGGCCATCGCTTATTCGGACGGCGTCTTTTATGTCACCGGCTCGCACGGCCTCTCTCGGAAGAAAGCCAAGCTGAAATCCGCACCGTTCACGGTTTTCCGCCTGCGCGAAGGTCAGCTCGACGCCTCAAAACGTCTCGGCGACGCGATTGCAACCGCCCCAACCCTCAAAAAATACGCAAAGCGACCCCTCAACGAGAATGGCGCAAACATTGAGGGTTTGGCCGCTCTTGGGGATTCATTGTTCTTTGGATTTCGCGGCCCATCGGTCGCAGGCAAGGCGATCATCCTCGAAACCTCAGCACAGGCGCTGTTCTCGACGTCAGAATTGCCGATCTCGATTCACACGATTCCCCTCGGCGAGCGGATTGGTATTCGCGACATGGCGGCTGTCGAGGACGGAATTTTGCTGCTGACTGGGCCAGTAAACACCCTACCCCGAGAATATACGGTTGTGCTTTGGAATCCGGCAAATGACACGCTCGTCGCCCTCGGACCGATTCCAAGGCCAAGCGATAGCAAACCGGAAGGCCTGCTCGTTCTGAGTGAAGAACCAGATACTTATCGTGTTTTGGTGTTCCATGATGGCGCCAAAAACGGCGCCCCAACGCCTTTTGTGTTTGAAAAGCCATAGGCTGTGACCCGTCGAGCATCCCTCTGCTTGCGCCTGACGTAACGGGAATGCTACGGATTGTTTCACTGCCGGGCCAAGCCGGCCTGACCGAGTCCGGCGATTAGGATAGATCCATGAGTGAACGGCCAAACAGCTATGATTACGAAGGTCTGCTGACGTGCGGACGCGGTGAGCTTTTTGGTGAAGGCAATGCCCAGCTTCCCGCTCCCCCTATGCTGATGTTCGACCGCATCACGCATATTGCGGATGAGGGCGGCGCGCACGGCAATGGACAAGTGATCGCGGAACTGGATGTGAAGCCTGATCTTTGGTTTTTCAAATGCCACTTCCTCGGCGATCCGGTGATGCCGGGATGTCTGGGCCTCGACGCCCTTTGGCAGCTCACGGGATTCTTCCTCGGCTGGAAGGGGATGGAGGGGCGCGGTCGCGCGCTCGGCGTCGGCGAAGTTAAATTTTCCGCGATGGTCACTCCCGAAGCCAAACTGGTCCGCTATATCGTTGACGTGAAGCGTGTGATGGATCGCAGGCTGAAACTGGGTGTCGCGGACGGCACCATGGAAGTCGACGGCGAAGTCGCTTACGTGACCAAAGATATGAAAGTCGGCTTGTTCGGTGCCGACGCTGCCTAAACGTAGCGCGCCTCGAACACCGCACCATTTGAATAGAGAGATTTGCCATGCGCCGGGTTGTCGTGACTGGAATTGGGATTGTTTCGCCCATCGGCAATGACGCCGAGACCGTTGCCGCGTCGCTGAAAAACAGCACCTCGGGCATCACCTTCTCCGAAGAACAAGCCGAGCATGGATTCCGCAGCCACGTTGCAGCGCGACCTGAAATTGACATCGAAGCCCTGATCGACAAGCGCGTGCGCCGCTTTATGGGCGACGGCGCGGCGTGGAATTACATCGCGATGCAGAACGCGATCGAAGATTCCGGCCTCGAAGAAGATCAAGTCAGCAGTGTGCGATCCGGCCTTGTGGTTGGGTCCGGCGGCCCCTCAGTTTCCAATCAAATGGCCGCCACCGATATCGTCCGCAAGAATGGTGCGCCGAAGCGGATTGGTCCGTTCTACGTGCCGCGCTGCATGTCCTCGACAAACTCGGCGACGCTAGCGACCCCGTTCAAGATCAAGGGCGTCAACTATTCGATGACCTCGGCTTGTTCGACCTCCGCGCACTGCATCGGTCACGGCGCAGAGCTAATCCAGTTTGGCAAGCAAGACATCGTGTTTGCGGGCGGCGGCGAAGAATTGCACTGGTCACTGACATGCTTGTTCGACGCGATGGGCGCGCTGTCCTCGAAATACAACGAGACAACGCCAGCCACGGCCAGCCGCGCCTATGACGTCAACCGCGACGGCTTTGTGATTGCGGGCGGTGGCGGCACCGTAGTCCTCGAAGAATACGAACACGCCAAAGCGCGCGGTGCGAAGATCTACGGCGAATTGATCGGCTATGGCGCAAACTCTGATGGTTTCGACATGGTGCAGCCGTCCGGCGAAGGCGCGGTGCGCTGCATGAATCTCGCCATGAGCACCATCGGCGACCGCAAAGTCGATTATATCAACACCCACGGCACCTCGACGCCTGTCGGCGATGCGCGTGAGATGCAGGCGATGCGCGACACGTTCGGGGCGGGCAACATCCCGGCGCTCAGTTCAACGAAATCGCTCACCGGACACTCGCTGGGCGCGACGGGTGTGCAAGAGGCGATCTACTGTCTGCTGATGATGCAAGACAGCTTCAAGGCCGCCTCCGCGCATATCGAAGAACTCGACCCGGACTTTGAGGACATCCCGATTGTCCGAGAGACCGATGAAACCAGTGTCGATGTGACCATGAGCAACAGCTTCGGCTTCGGCGGCACCAACGCGACTCTCGTGTTTGGGAAGGTTTGACGATGGGTGTGATGACTGGCAAACGCGGCCTCGTCATGGGCGTCGCCAACGATCACTCGATTGCATGGGGCATCGCGTCGACGTTGGCCGAACATGGCGCGGAGATGGCTTTCACCTATCAAGGCGACGCCTTCGGCAAGCGTGTGCAGCCTCTTGCTGAGTCTGTCGGTTCAAAACTGGTTCTCCCCGCCGACGTGCAAGACCCGGCCAGCCTCGACACCGTGTTCGAGACATTGGCGAATGAATGGGGCGAGATCGACTTTCTCGTCCACGCCATTGCCTACTCAGCCAAAGAAGAACTCAAAGGCCGCTATTCAGACACAACCCGCGAGAATTTCCTGAACACGATGGATATTTCTTGTTTCTCGCTCACGGATCTGTCTCAGCGCTGCATTCCGTTGATGAAAAATGGCGGCTCGATCATCACGCTTACCTATCTGGGCGCCGAGCGCGTCCTACCGAACTACAATGTGATGGGCGTCGCTAAAGCAGCGTTGGAGGCGAGTGTTCGCTACCTCGCCGCAGACCTCGGCCCAAACAACATCCGGGTCAACGCCGTCTCGCCCGGTCCAATGAGAACGCTTGCAGGTTCCGCCGTAGGATCGGCGCGTAAGGTTTTCAAATTCAACGCCGAAAATGCTCCGCTCAGGCGCACAGCCTCGCTATCGGAAGTCGGCGGTGCGGCCCTTTATTTGCTGTCAGATTTGGGCGGTGGCACCACCGGTGAAACCCTCTATGTCGATGGCGGATACCACGCGATGGGGATGGTTGCGGAAGAAAATCTTTAACACGTAAGAGGCGAAACCCCTAGGTAGCAGACCCTGAGTCGTTGAAAAGAGGGGTCGAATCGACTATGTATGTCATGCAAAGCACTTTCTGATCTTGATCTACGCCTGTCCAAACGGCCGCAGCTCTCACGAAACGAAACGACTGCGCCAAAGCCGCTGCATATTGCGGGCGGTGTACTGACAGGAGATACTCACATGGCTACTGGCACTGTGAAATGGTTTAATCCAACTAAGGGCTTCGGCTTCATTCAGCCTGACGACGGCGGCAACGATGTGTTCGTTCACATCTCGGCTGTTGAGCGTGCAGGTCTGTCGACCCTCAACGAAAACCAGAAGATCGAGTTCGAACTCGAAACCGACCGTAGTGGTCGTTCTTCGGCAGGCGCTCTTGCTGTCGCTGACTAAAATCAGTGCAGCCTAGCGGCTGGAATCAATCAGACCGCCGGGGCGACTCGGCGGTTTTGCTTTTCTCGCTTGCGTTCAATTCGTTGAACACCATTTGAGAATAGCTTATATAACGTTTTACTAAGTACGGCGTTGCCCGCTGGGCGGTGGCGTCGAATGGAGAGATACATGGCAACCGGAACAGTTAAGTGGTTCAACCCAACCAAGGGCTTCGGCTTTATCCAACCTGACGGTGGTGGCAACGATGTGTTCGTTCACATCTCTGCTGTCGAACGCGCTGGATTGACCACCTTGGCGGACAACCAAAAAATTCAATACGAGATGGAAACCGACCGTAGTGGCCGTTCTTCCGCTGGCGATCTTTCGCTTCTCGACTGAGTTAAGCGAGTTTGGGTTGAGCCATCTCAACCCACCGCTGCAATAATAAAAAGGCCGCCGGACTCCGGCGGCTTTTTACGTATGGGGACTCAGTCTTAGGCTAGGCTACGCACGACTTCAGGCAAACAAGCACGCGGCATAACCGTGACAACGCCGCGCTCCGAGAACCACGCTGCGATGTTGCTGGAAACGGTCTCGTTCGAAACGCCGATCTGCTGCCCGCCTTCCATCAACAATCCGTCAATCGGCCAACGCAGCCCCTTCGACCCCACCGCAGGAACCCGCTGCACCGGATAAAACGAAATGCGCGTTCCGACCGTCACCTCAGCACGCCACTCAAGCGGGGCCGCGAACACAACATCTTTCGCACCCACCAAAATGGCGGGGCGTTCGTGCGCAGCAACCAACGCATGCATTGCTGCGAGCGTGTGATCAAGCCGCCCATCAAGAAAACCAATCCCAATGAAGAGCGGCGCATCCACAGCTCGCAACGCCTTTTCCAGATCGGTCGAATCTTGTTCGGAAATCTCTAGCATCGGAACGTCATCCGGCACGTCAGCTCGGATCGAGTCCATATCACCGACCACAGCATCAGGCTGAACACCCCATGCCTTCAAGGCGTCGAAGCCACCATCGACCGCGATGATCGGGCCGGTCGAAGCATGGCAAAATTCGAAATCTTCTCGCGTTGCTGGTCCAGCACCAACCAAGAGAGCGGGTTCAGAATAGTTCAGATCGCTCAACGCGCGTTGAGGATCGCACAGGCTCCGGCCGGAAAGCACCCAATGCTCGCAGGCGCTTCACGCCGTCCCGTCCATCCCGCCGTATCCCGCAGACGCCCCGTGACCGGGTCACGCTTTGGCGGCGGGGCCACGCGAGGCGCGGCGGCAGGCTCGTACCGCGAGGTATAGACCGGCTGCGGGTTCGGAATCTGCACAATGGCTGGCGAAACAGCGATGGCTTCCAGCACCGTTTCACCCGGCGCGAGGTTAACCTGCGGAGCCACCGTCGCAGGATCAAGGCGAGTCCCGTTCAGGACCGGCGCTTGGACCACCGTACTCCGAACGCTCGCCCGAGATTGGATCGGCTGCACAACGGGTGCAGGATCGGCTGACAGGTTGAACGGGGCATTGGGGGCAATCAGAACATCACCAACCCGCGCAGGCGTTCCAACGACAGCACTCTGCGTAACCGGCGTCGCGTCGTAGATGATGACCCCGGCTGGAATCCCAGCGTCCTGTGCCGTGGCGGGCACGGCCAATAATCCCAAAACCGATAAAATTGAAAGGATTCTGTTCATGACGCCGCTCAGTTGCAGATTCTACGCCGATGGATACCAAATTATAGGAGCGGACGCAAAATGTCGTCGACAATCAGTTTTTGGAAGAAGATCACGAGAATAAGCAGGACTAAGGGGGAGAAATCCAACCCACCTGCCGTCGGTAGAATCCGCCGGATCGGAGCCAGCAATGGCTCAACTAAACTATTGATTCCATGAAAAATCTGCCGAACCAGATCATTTTGCAGATTGATAACATTGAAGGACACAAGCAGGCTGAAAATCACATAAATCAGGACCAGCCAGTAAACGACGTTCAAACCGGTTTCGACGAGGAAAATCAGCGCATTCATTTCGGTGGCCCTTGGCTCAAAGCGAGTACCGCTAGATAGAGGATCACTCTGGTCTCAGCAAGGGGACGCAGCGGCCCGTCCGTTAGCCTTGATTTCCCAGTCTAACCCGATAGACCGACCCGCATGGGATTACGCACACGCAAACTCGTTGGAACGTTGGCAATTTTTGCCTGGATGGTGGTTTTCAGCCTGACCGTCATGGCGATCATCGGGCGGTTTGACCGGCCACACGTTCTAGTCGAAATCGTGATGTACGCGGTGCTCGGCTTCGGCTGGATCATCCCTTTGAAGCCAATCTTCGTTTGGATGGGCAAAGCGCCCCGCCCCGATTTGACCAATGAATGAATAGACCCGCGAATCTTGGTATTGTCGCTTTCGTCGTCACCGCCATGGCGATTATCGCGGCCCAAGAAGCGTCGGTTAAGCTGCTGACCGATCACGTCTCGATCTGGCAACTCCACGTCATTCGCTCGATTATTGTTATCGCAATGGCGTTTCTCGCGGGTCACTTGATCGCCGGGTTGGAAGTTCGCCGCCTCTTGAGTGTCAAGTGGGCGATCATCCGCTCGCTCCTGTTCTGCACCGCGTTTTTCCTGCTCTATTCCGGCCTACCGTTTCTGTCACTCGCACAGTCGGGTGCCGTCTTTTTCACGGCACCGCTGTTTATCACCCTGTTCGCCGCATTGTTCCTAGGCGAAGCGATCGGCCCCCGCCGAATTGCCGCATTGGTGCTTGGGTTTTCCGGTGTTCTGGTCACAGCGCAGCCTTGGAACGAGGCCATCAACGCAGCAATCCTTTTCCCGCTTTGTGGCGCGCTCGCCTATGCGGGCGGCGTAATGGTGACGCGCGGATGGTGTAAAAACGAAAGCCCTCTGAGCCTGCAAGTCTCCCATCACAGCATATTTGGGGTGTTTTCGCTGATTGGCCTGATCGTCGTGCTGGTCCTGAAACCGGAGACCGGAGAGGACGGCGAACTACACTTTCTGCTCGGCGGCTGGAGCAGCTTTGGCGTCGTCGTTGGTCTGCTAATTTTCGGAAACGCACTGGGCAACTTTGTCGGCGCGTTTATGCTGACGCATGCCTATCAGAACAACGAGGCCAGCGGCATTGCGCCCTTAGAATACAGCTACCTCGCCATCGCGCCGATCTTGGACCTGCTGATCTGGGGCGCACTGCCAGGTTGGTCGACACTGGCCGGGATTATCCTCGTCGCCAGTGCCGGTGTTTTCATCGCTATTCGATCTGCTGAAAGCGATTCAACGGCAGTGGAATAAACCGCAATCGACCGTTCGCCACGCGAAAAAGAATATCCGTGATGAGTGCCGTGAATTTATTATCGGGCCGCGCGGGGCTTCAGGCCAGTTGAACGGTCCGGCCAACATGCCAGTCCCCGACGCTCCACTCAATGCTATACGAGGTTGAAGTAAGGTGCCTGCCGATGCCAATGATCTTTCCGTCTGTGCCCCGCGCATTCACGTAGAAAATCGTGACGCCGTTTGAACCGCCTGCCTTTCCCGCTGACGTGTGGTAGACGTCATTACCGCGATACTTACTCGTATGAGACTTTGGTGCTTTGCTGTGAGCATCGGTGCCAGGCGTGTGGGTATTCGGGCCACTCGTAGGCTTCCCTCGTCCGCTCATGAAATCTGTAACGACCATGGAAATATTCGAGCCTCTCATCCTCAATTCAGATGTGCCCAGTCCGAGTTTCCCCGCGATCCAAGCCTTAACTTCTTCGGCGGTATAAACGCCCATTTTTTTCGTCCCGTTCTTGGGGCCGCTCATGTGCAAAGGTGTGTGCGCCATTCTGAAACTCCTGAAATTCACTGTATTTGCGGAACCTAGCAACCAGTAGCTTGCGCGCTGTGATTGGGATCACAAGGCTGCAATTCCCAAAGCGCCCCATTTTCAGTCGTTCAACGGTAACTCGAAAAACGATCTCGCCGTCGTCCTGATCGTGGATCTTCCGATCTGGCGTGCGCAATCGGGTTGGTTGACGCTCGCGGGAAACATCCTCGTCGCCAACACTGATGTTTTCATCGCGATCCAACTGCGATAAGTGGAGTTACGAATGACAGACCTTGCAAAAATTGCCGAGAATTGCGCTCGCCAATACTTCGGCGACCTACTGACCGATTGCCGCGGTCAGAACTTCTATTATTTTTCTCTTGTGACGACCGTTCATGCAAATCGCGTTGCTGCGTCGGCTTGGTCGGAAGAAGCGCTAGCCGCCGAAGCGAAGAATCAAAATTGCAATCCTGAAGAACTGCGTTGGTCCTACGCCGACTCCCCTTACTGCTCCTACAATCGGCGCGAAATTGGAATGGGTCCGTTGGATAATGTCCTTCGGAAGCGGTCCGACATGCATGATTTACACGACGCAGGCCGCGAGGCTGATTGGGACATTGAATTTAAGGTCCGCACCGATGCTTTGATTTCCGCGATGCGCGTGCTCGACGGCGAAAACCTGTTCGCGGCACCCGAAAAGAGAGCCGACACGATCATCATGGTTGATGTCTACGACACTTGCTTTTCCAAGCATTCGGCTCGGCAGCTTAACTCACAGGGAAGCGTCGAGCGATGGCAGCGAAGTTGCGTAATGATGGATTGCGATTGCGAATGGTGAAGGCTCTCGGCCTCCTTAGTCTTTTTCCAGATCCCCCGAGCAACCCCGGGGGTCAAATTCTCGCCGCTCCGTTTAGCGAAAGGCCTAGTGCATAATCTGGCTGAGGAACAATTGCGTCCGCTCGTTTTGTGGGTTCGAGAA
>CAZXMX010000112.1:0-10409 GCA_964641645.1 uncultured Neomegalonema sp. | reverse complement strand
CGGGTAATGCGCGCATCGACATCGGCGTTGACCTGCCAGTCATCGGACTCGGCGCATCGGCGGCAACGTACTATCCGAACATCGCGAAGATGCTGCGCGCGCCTTCCGTGGTGCCGAAACATGCCGAGGTCGCCAACGCGGTTGGGGCGGTTGCGGGGCGGATACGCATCGAGCGAACCCTCATCATCACCCAGCCTGCAGCGGATACCTACCGCGTCCACACCGCCAATGATCCACCCGACTTTAACGACCTTGATGCCGCGAAAAATTTCGCGTTCGAAACCCTGCGTAGCGGCGTTGTCGCGGAAGCCGAGGCCGCTGGTGCTGTTGAAGTCGAAAGCCGCATCGACTACGCGGAGAAGGCACCGGACATCGGCGGACAGATCATGTTTGTGGAGGGGCAGGTGACGGCTCAGGCGACGGGGCGTCCCCGCTTTTCTTAGCGCGCAAAATCCCGTGCTTCGGCGCAAACAGAAAAGCGGCGATAAAGACCGCCATCATCACCACGACGATGGTTGGGGCCGGTGCTGCGTCGATGTGAAAACTCAGCAGCACGCCTAAGATCGAACACCCAACGCCGGAGGCAATGGACACGGCCAGCATCCGGTCAAACCGATCTGTCAACAAATGCGCAATGGCGCCCGGTGCGATGACCAGCGCAATCGAAAGGATCAGTCCCACCGCCTGCAAGGCACTGACGATCACAAGCGAAAGGATCGTCAGCAACCCGTAGTGCAGCCAGTCCACCCGCAGGCCAACGGCTCGCCCATGCTGCGCATCAAAGGTAAAAACCAACAGGTCGCGCCGCTTAAGAATGATCACGGCCAGCGCCAGAACGGCAATAACCCCCGTCTGCCGCACGCTCTCCCATGTCACACCCAGCATGTCGCCGAACAGGATGTGGTCGAGGTGAACGTCGGTTTCGATCTTGGTGTAAAGCACGACACCCAGTCCAAACATGCCGGAGAACACAACGCCCATCACCGTGTCTTGTTTTACGCGGCTATTCTCGGTCAGATATCCCGTTGCCACCGCGCAAAACATCCCGGCGAAGAACGCGCCAACGGCGAGCGGAATGCCAATCAGATAAGCAATCACAACACCGGGCAGGATCGCATGGCTGATCGCATCGCCCATCAAGGCCCAGCCCTTTAGCACCAAAAAGCAAGACAGCGCTCCGGCGGCGGCGGCAATCAACGACGAGATTAGGATCGCTTGTAGCAACAGCTCTCGCCCGAGCGGATCGCTCAGGTAAAGGCCCAGCCCGCTCATACCGCACCCTCACTCGCGCGGCGGCGTGCTGCGAGGATGCCGTGCTTTGGCGCGAAGACAAATGCGGTCACGAACAGCGCCGTTTGCAGCACAACAATGATGCCGCCCGTAGCGCCATCGACGAAGTAACTGAGGTATGCCCCAACAAAACTGGTGATTGACCCAATCCCGACACTCAAGGCAATCAAACGCGGAAAGCGGTCGGTTAGCAAATAAGCCGTCGCCCCCGGTGTCACGACCAAAGCAATCACCAGGAACGCCCCGACCGTCATCATCGCCGCAACCGTACATGCACTCAGCAATGTGAAGAATAAAACCTTCAATGCAGTTGGATTCAATCCAATCGAACGCGCATGGCTTTCGTCAAAGAACGTCACCATCAGGTCTTTCCACTTCATCAGCAAAATGATGAGTGAGATGCCGCCAATCAGAACAAGCTGAAGGGTATCCGACGGCGAAACGGCTAGAATGTTCCCAAAGATAATCGTCTTCACATCAACCGACGTCGGCGATAGCGAAATCATAAAAAGGCCCAGCCCAAAGAAGCCGCTGAAGATCAGGCCAATTACCGTGTCCTCTTTCAATCGCGTGCGTTGATTGATGAACAGCATCGCCGCCGCGGCCAATCCTCCCGACAGAAAAGCGCCAACCGCGTAGGGCAGGCCAAGCATATAGGCTCCGGCAACACCCGGCACGACCGAGTGGGAAAGCGCATCGCCAATCAAAGACCATCCCTTCAGCATCAGGTAGGCCGACAGAAAAGCGCACACGCCGCCGACCAGCGCGCTGACGAACATTGCATTGGTCATGTAGGAATAGGTGAACGGCTCTAGCATCGGTCAGCTGCCCTCGGCGTTCGAATCATCACGGTTCTCCTTCTCGCCGTAGATGACCACGGGCCGCTCGTCATCACTCAGGACGGTGACTTCGCGGGCGTCATCATCGTCGTGCAGCTCGCTGCCCGCCAGAACGTGGCGGCGCAAGACACCGCCAAAGGCCGCTTCAAGATTGGTTTGGGTAAAGACTTCTTCCGTCGGACCGAAGCCGAGGATCGTGCGGTTGATAAACACCACACGATCACAGAACTGCGGCACGGAACCAAGGTTATGCGTTGAAACTAGCATCACCCGGCCCTCGGCCCGCAAGGTGCGCATCAACTCGATAATCTGTTCTTCGGTCTGCACATCGACGCCGGTAAACGGCTCATCAAGCAAGATCACCTGACCGTCTTGTGCCAGTGCGCGGGCGAGAAACACGCGCTTTTTCTGGCCGCCTGACAGCTCCCCGATTTGGCGCGTGCGATAGTCCGCCATACCGACCCGCTCCAGTGCATCGGTAACGCTCGCCTTGTCAGCGCTCGAAGGGATACGCAGAAAGTTCATGTGCCCGTATCGGCCCATCATCACCACATCTTCGACCAGCACCGGAAAATTCCAGTCCACGTCCTCGCTTTGAGGAACATAGGCGACGAGGTTGTTCTTCAGGGCATCCGCAACAGGCTGATCCAGCACCTCAACCGAACCCGATTGAACCGGCGCAAATCCCATGATCGCTTTGAACAGGGTCGACTTGCCCGAACCATTGACGCCGACCAAGGCGCAGATCGTACCGGTCGGAATGTTGAAAGTCGCATCGCGCAAAGCCGTGTGGCCGTTGCGATAAGTCACGGTCAATCCGCGCGTGCAAATGCCCGAGCTCATCGGCGTTTGCTCAGGCGAAAGTGGCAAAGTGTCATTCGCTCAAACCTTCAACGATGGTTTCCGCCGTGACATTGAGCAAGTCGAGGAACGTTGGCACCGGCCCGTCCGCTGCGCTCAAGCTGTCCACATAGAGAACACCGCCATATTTCGCGTCGGTCTCTCGCACGACTTGTTTCGCGGGGCGATCCGAAATCGTGCTCTCGCTGAACACTGCTGGAATGTCGTGTTCGCGCACGGTGTCGATGACCTTGCGAACCTGCTGCGGCGTGCCTTGGGCATCGGCGTTGATCGGCCAGAGATACAGCTCTTTCAAACCCAAGTCGCGGGCGAGGTAACTGAACGCGCCTTCCGATGACACCAACCATCGGCGTTCCTCGGGGATTGTCTTGATCGCCTTAACGAGCGGCGCTCTCATCGCGCGGATTTTTGCGCAATAGGCTTTGGCATTGGCGTTGTAGATGTCCGCGTTGTCAGGGTCGTGTTCCACGAGCGCCTTGCGGATGTTGTTCACATAAATCTCGGCATCCGAAAACGACATCCATGCGTGCGGGTTCGGCTTGCCGGAATAGGGGCCTTCGCCAATGCCCATCGGCTCGATCCCTTCGGTCAGCACCGCCTGAGGCGTATCGCGGACGCGGCGGAAGAATTTCTCGAACCACAGCTCCAGATTCAATCCATTCCAGAGGATCAGGTCGGCGCGCGATGCGCTGATAATATCGCGCGGTGTTGGTTGATAGTTGTGAATTTCTGCACCGGGCTTCGTAATCGACACGACCTCTGCGGCATCCCCGGCAACATTGCGGACCATATCCGCGATGACGGTAAAGGTGGTCGCGACCTTCAGTTTCTCCGCCGCATGAACCGGCGCGGCGAATAGAACAATAGCAAGACACAGTAAAAGGCGGCGCATTACGGCTCCGAGCATATTTCCAGACTTACGACAGCTATGTCGCATGGTCCCTTTTGTCAATGCAGTTGATAATCACTTGCAACAAGTGTAGGGATAAACCCACTCAACGGAGCGACCGTCACGCATGTCCAACGATCTCAAGCTTCCTGACGATTACGAACGTCTGCTGCGCGAGGCTGGTGTGCGGATCACGAAACAACGCCGTGCGATTCTGAAAATTATCGCTGAAGCGGCGGACCATCCCGATGCGATGGAAATCTACAATCGGGCCAGCGCGCTCGATGCTTCGGTTTCTTTGCCCACGGTTTATCGAACGATGAAAGTCCTTGAAGAGAATGGCGCGATCCACCGCCATACGTTCGAGGGCGGCCCTTCACGCTTTGAGCATGCCGACGGTGAACATCACGACCATCTCATCGATATGGAGACTGGCGCGGTGATTGAGTTTACCTCGCCGAAGATCGAAGCCCTGCAAGCGGAGATTGCCAAGGAACTCGGCTATGACATCGTGCATCATCGACTAGAGATTTATGGGAAGCGCCGCCGCTGACAACGCCGACCAAGCGGTTAAGCCATTTGGCTGCTTGGATTCCCGATCATGTTCAAAAACTCTTGCCGTGTACGCGGGTCACGGCGGAAGAGGCCGAGCATCTGACTCGTTACCATCGTGGTGCCATGGGTATGAACGCCGCGTGTTGTCATGCACTGATGCGAGGCTTCAATTACAACGGCAACGCCTTGCGGCTGCAACACCTCAATGATCGCCTGTGCAATCTGAGCCGTCAGTTTTTCCTGAACCTGCAGGCGCTTCGCATACCCATGCACCACGCGCGCGAGTTTGGAGATTCCGACGACGCGGTCCGTCGGGATATACCCCACATGCGCCTTGCCGATGATCGGAGCAACGTGGTGTTCGCAATAGCTCTCGAACGGGATGTTGCGGAGGACGACCATCTCGTCATATCCGCCGACTTCTTCGAAAGTTCGCTTTAGATAATCGAGCGGATCAACATCGTATCCTTGAAACCACTCTTCATAGGCCCGAACCACACGCCCCGGCGTATCGAGCAGCCCCTCGCGTTCCGGGTTATCCCCGGCCCACCGCAACAGGGTGCGGACGGCTTCTTCAGCCTGCTCTCGCGTTGGTTTGGACATAGCTGCTCTGGCTCCGATCACGATTCTCGGTCCGTTGTAGGGGCCGAGAGGGATCGCGGGCAAGAACGATTACGTGCTGGGCTTACTGACCGACAGCATTCAGAGGTTGAGACAAAACAACTTGCTCGACCAACACCGTCGCGAGGTTGTTGTCGCCCTTCATGAGATACATCTCGAAATCGCGGCCTTTTACACGGATCGACTTGCCTGATTTGCGGAGCGCACGCAGGAAGGCGAGGTCACGGGCGCTGCGCGGCCCCTGGCTCATTGCGTGAAACCGCTCAGCGTTGAAGCCATAGGTCGACACAATGTTGTCTGGCGGATCGAAGGGCCGCAGCTCCCTGAACGCGCTTTCACCCTCGACCACAGCACGGAAGACGTTGGCTTGCGGGACATCAATGCCTTCGCAGATCAGGATCATTCGCTCGTTGGACCCCCGGCTGACGAGACAACCGCTCGCTGCGGCGGAATCGTTCGCGGGTTGAGTCGCAATCGTCGCAGGGGTGATTGTCGACGGCGCACCTGCAAATCGAACGGAAGCCCGCTGAGGCGGCTTACGACGCGGCATCGGGGTATAGTATTTCTCGCCCGCTAGATCGTCACTCGTGACGACGCTCAGTTCGGGAAGCAGTGGGGGCAATGTTGAGGTTTCTATATCGAGGCTCGCCACGACGGATTCGGAAGCTGTCTCCGGCTCAAGGCGAACACGGTATTGTGGGGCTTCGGCTGTGGCTTCAGGCGTCACCGGGTCCGGCTCGCGGATTGGTTTCGCGCGGGGGAGAATTGCACTAACGCGAGACCCTGCGGAAACATCATCCCGTGGGATCGTCGTCGAAACACGCTCGCCGGTTGTTCGCGCTGGAGCGCGGGGAGCGGGTTCAGACGGTACACGCTGCGGTGACGGCATCGGGCGCGGAGGAACGATGGCGACAGTCTGAATCTCACGTGCGGGCTGTTCGGGGAGGTGCCGCGAAGGTCTGCGTTGCGGTATCGGGAAGGCGCCGCCCGCTTCCTCGTCGGCTGCGACCACAGGCCATTGCGGACGCAGTGCGACCGGGTCTTGGTGCGCATACTCTTTGTTCGGTTGCGGTGACTGTTCGGCGGGGTCGACCACATAGGGTGCGATGTCCGAGCCATAGCCAAAATATTCGGGACCGACCGAAACATATTGCGGGTAGGGGATTGGCTCTGGCACGACAACCGAATCGGGCGGTAGGTCTGCGATCAGCAATCCAAGGATCGCGTTTGCGTCGACGACGTTTTCTTCTGCTGCGGGTGATGTCGCAGGGGGCAAAGAGAGCGGCGTGAAGAATGCTTGTTTCTTCACCGGGGTCTCCAAAGCGCCAGACAGATACGAGTCGGGCACTGACTGAAATTGAGTCGCGAGAACCGGCCCGCTCGGGGGCTTTTCGGCAAAGGCTTTGATCGGGACATCAACCGTGACGGGCTTAGCAGTCGGCAGGGGCGTTTGCGGTGCGCCCGCGACGCTTTTCGCCGGTTTCTCATCCCAAACAGGCGCAGTACTGCGCGCAGGGACGCCATTGACGTCAAAATTCGGCGGCGGAAGCGTCCGCGAATGGGGAAGGGTGCCCGATGTCGTCGAGCTACAGCCCGCGACGCACAGCATCAACGTTATACAGGGGGTTGTTTTGCCCGCCATTTTGCTCACCTCATACATCCTCTTCGGGACGCTGAGGTCATGAATTCATAGATTCTTAAGAATTTCAACGATTTCGTTAATGGTTGTTAAGATTTTACATAAATAGTGATGCGCGAAAACGACGACCCTTGTCGGAAAAGAGCTTGCTGTCTCTTTTTAGGCATGCCCCGGTGATGCCTGAAACCGGAGAAAGCCTATGTCTGAAGCCATCGCCGAACCTCGCCGCCGCCGTGCGGGAGGGCGATCTGGTAACACACGCGGGCGCGGGCCAGCGGTCGTCCAACCGGCTTGGCACTTGCCGGAATACCTCGACAATCCCATTGAACCGCTGACGCAAGAAGGTGTCGAAAAAGTCCATGACGCGGCCATGCGCATTCTCGAGGAGATCGGGATTCAATTCCTGCACGACGATGCCGTCGCACTGCTGAAGAAAGAGGGCTGCACGATCATGCCCGACGGCGTGACGGTTCGCATGGGCCGCGACTTCGTGATGGAGAAAATCGCCACCTGTCCGGAGAAATTTACGATCACGCCGCGCAATCCCGATCGGGCCATCGAAATCGGGGGCACCGCCGCCGTCTTTGGACAAGTCGGATCGCCGCCGAACTATTCCAATCTCGATGAAGGTCGCCAGACTGGAAACTTCAAAGCCTTTCAGGATCTCATCAAGTTCACCCAGTATTTCGACTGCATCCATTTTCAATCCGGCTATCCGGTTGAACCGGTCGACGTTCATGCCTCGATCCGTCACCTCAGTTGCAGCCGCGAGAAACTGGTGCTGTCCGACAAGGTGATGCACACGTATTCGCTGGGTGTTGAGCGCGTGCTTGATGTGATGGAGATGGTGCGGATTGGCGGCGGCTATTCGGACGACGAGTTCGAAGCGACGCCGCGCATGTTCACGAACATCAATTCGACCTCACCGCTGAAACATGATTGGCCGATGCTCGACGGCGCGATGCGGATGGCTGCGCGGAACCAGCCCACGGTGGTCTCGCCCTTTACCTTGGCGGGCGCGATGGCTCCTGTGACGTTGGCTGGCGCGATTGCTCAACAGACCGCTGAAGGGCTGGCTGCGATTGCGCTGTTGCAATGTGTGCGCCCCGGTTCGCCCGCGGTCTATGGCTCGTTCACGTCGAATGTGGATATGAAAACCGGCGCGCCCGCTTTTGGTACGCCCGAATATGTTCGCGCGACGCAGATGTCGGGACAGATGGCGCGGTTTTACAAATTGCCTCTGCGGGCTTCGAATGCCTGTGCTGCGAACTTTCCTGATGCGCAAGCGGCATGGGAAAGCAGCAACTCGCTCTGGGCCTGCACCACGGGCGGCGTGAACATGGTTTATCATTCGGCAGGCTGGCTGGAGGGTGGCCTCTGCGCGTCTTATGAAAAATTCATGATGGACTGCGAGATGCTGCAACAGATGCAGCATTACTTGAAGCCTGTTGGTGTGACCGAAGCTGATTGCGCCGTCGCCGCGATTGAAGATGTCGGCGCGGGCGGGCATTTCTTTGGCACGCCCCACACCCAAGAGCGCTACGAGACCGCGTTCTATTCGCCGTTCCTGTCCGATTGGTCGAACTTTGAGAACTGGCGCGATAACGGCGCGGTCAAAACCGAGGAACGCGCCAACAATCTGTGGAAACAAATCCTCGCTGAATTCGAACCCGCGCCCTTGGATCAAGCCATCATCGAAGAACTCGATGCCTTCGTTGCGAGGCGCATAGAAGAGGGCGGCGCACCGACGGATTTCTGAGTCTTGAAGGAAATTCGTTTGATCTGGATTAGCTTTTTGCGTTTTGGGCGAGGCGTTCTCGATTCAGGGTGTAGAGACCCGATGCACAAATGATCATCGCGCCCAGCCACGTCCAACCGTCGGGAAGCTGTCCAAAGACGAAATACCCATAGAGCGTCCCCCAGATAATGAGACTGTAGTGAACGGGCGCGATGACGACGGCCTGCGCGGCATCCAACGCCATGATGACAAGCGTTTCGCCAACTGCCGCAATCACAGCCATCGCAACCAGCAAGAAAATCTCGAAACCTGAAGCAGGCGCTTGCCAAAAGAACGGCAGGGGAATCGTCAAGAGTATCCAAGAGACGATTGCCGTATAAGCCACCGTCGTTTGCGTACTGTCCTGTCCGGCGAGCAGCCGCGAGAGAACCTGACGCAAGGCAAAAGCCGTGGCCGCGATGACGAGCAAACCTGCAGCGGGGTGAAGCACGCCCATGCCCGGACGGATCACGATCAACGCGCCCAAAAATCCAATCGTCACGGCGGTCCAGCGCCGCACACCAACGGGTTCTCGCAGGATCAAAGCGCCAAGCACCGTGACCATGAACGGCGCGACAAACGTAATCGCCACCGCATCTGCCAACGGCACGTAGCGGATCCCGACGATGAAAAGTGTCGCGGAAAAGGCTGCCAAAACGCCTCGCCCGATTTGTAGCTTTGGGTGGGCGGAATGAAGAACGGATCGACCGCGCAAGGCAATGAGTAAGAAGACGCCGGAAAGCAAACCGAGCTGCCGGCACCAAACGATCTGAACGGGATGTAAAGTATCGGTGAGAAACTTTGCCATCGTATCCACCCCTGAGAACAAAAACATGCCTGCGGCCATCAACGCGAGACCACGCAGGCTGTCTGTGCGTCGTGGAGTAGGGGCTGTTTTCAGCGGGGTGATCGGGGTTACGGCGATGTCGCTTCTCCATAGGCCCGCGCATATGCGGGTAGCCTTGAAATCAGTGTTAGTCACACCTGCCCGATCCGTCCACAAATCTCAGTGGAATTGGTAATCCACCTGAAAGATGAGAGTCGCCCTTTGCTGTAATATGCTGTCCCCGACAGGCTGAATGAAAAGATCATCTTTTCGCCGGAACGCTCACCAATTCTCTTTCTGGCCAGCGCAGGGCGGTCAGGCAGCCCCCTGCCTCACATCCAGTGTTGATACCAATTGTGTTCTTTTGCCATTCAGGACTTTTGACCAATGCTCGGCCATGCACCACCGACGCCGCGCCACAATAATCGTCGATCCAAGTTGCGCGATTTTGAAACGTCGCCGCTCGTCTATCGGTCGTGTCTTCGCCGTAGATACAATAATCTCGCACGGCCCGAGATGACCGTCCGATCATTTCTTGTTTGATCGCTGCGTTGACGACGACCAAGTTTCCTTGATCTAACCAGAGGTGGCTCACCGCAATATCGTTTTTCAATGACCTTTGGTGATCGCTTGAAAAGGTGAAATCATCGTCGAATTCGGTCAGGTAGGAGCGGTAAGAGACGTCTTTCCAATTCTTTTTGAGGATGCGTTGTCTTTCGAGATCGTCTTCCTCTCCCCATACGCACAGCACTGCATTGGACTGTGCCAACCCTCTTACGACGGCGTATACATCGCGGTCACTCGATCCATCTTCGCCAAGATTTCCGATAAATACTGCCGTTCGTCCAGATGGCGGGACAACAGCGCAAGACTGACCGAGATCGTCGTACCAGCTTAGTGAGTACCCAAGTTTATCCAGCAATTCACAAAGTTCGTCGGTACATCCGTGGATGCCTCCAATGATGTCGAACGGACCGGAGAGGTCTCGTTTGTCAGGCCATAGAGGTACTCTTTTGATCTTCGGTCGTCTCGCGCGCTCGAAGTCTTCGGCAAAATGAACGTCTCTGAAGCCATAACTTTTCAGGTCTCGTCCAAAGTCAGACCGTCTCTCA
>CAZXMX010000111.1:0-10450 GCA_964641645.1 uncultured Neomegalonema sp. | reverse complement strand
TTGATGTCGGCAATCCCGCGACGAATGTGATACCAGAACGGGCGACGGCAACGGTCAATATCCGCTTTAACGACGCCCATTCCGGCGCCTCAATCATCGAAACCCTGCAGACTTGGATGGACGAAGCCGCTTCAGGGACCGGCGTTTCTCTATCGATGAAGACAAAAATCAGCGGCGAGAGTTTCATTACCGAACCCGGCCCGCTCAGCGACGTTGTCGCCAAAGCGGTCGCCGCCGAAACAGGCCGCACACCCGAATTATCGACCACGGGCGGGACATCAGATGCTCGCTTCGTTTGCAAGTTGTGCCCCGTGGTGGAATTCGGCCTCGTTGGCAAGACCCTTCATAAAGTCGACGAACATGTCGAAGTCGCTGATATACTGACCCTCACAAGGATCTATCGGCGCATTCTGGACGATTGGTTTGCCGCTCAGAATCGGGAAGCCCAAGGTTAGGATAAACGAATGAAATTGCTTTACTTCGCATGGCTGCGCGAGCGGATCGGCACGGGATCTGAGGAGGTCACGCCGCCCGAAGGCGTTGAGACCGTTGGTGCACTGGTTGACTGGCTGAAAACCCGAGAGCCGCGCTATGAATTGGCCTTTGCACAGACCGCGGCAATCCGGGTTGCGGTCGATCAAGAACAAACAGATTTCGACGCCTCGATTGTGGGAGCACGAGAAGTGGCCCTCTTTCCTCCCGTTACGGGCGGATAGATGAGCGTCCGCGTTCAAGAAGCCGATTTTGATCCGACGACCGAATTGGATGCGCTTAGCGCCGGACGCGATGATATTGGTGCGATGGTCAGCTTTACCGGACTGGTCCGGGGCGGCGACGTTTCAGAGATGGAACTGGAGCATTATCCCGGCATGACCGAAAAAGCGCTGGCGGAAATCGAAGCCGAGGCGCGCGAACGTTGGCCGCTTCAAGGTGTGACGATCATTCATCGTGTTGGCCCCCTCGCCCCCGGCGCACGGATTGTTTTTGTCGCCACGGCTTCGCGCCATCGAGCCGCAGCATTCGAAGCCGCAGAGTACCTGATGGACTTCCTCAAAACCCGCGCACCCTTTTGGAAAAAAGAAGACACCGCCGACGGCGCCCGCTGGGTGGATGCGCGTGAGACCGATGATGCAGCTGCGGCACGTTGGAAGCAAACGTGACCCTTAAGTAGCGCAAAATCTGATAGTGGTAAGAGTCCGTAAACCCGATTAAGTTGAAGGTTCACTCGCGAGGAACGGAACGCGAAATGCGTTGCTTCGTCACAAAATTTGGTACGTAATTTAGGAGAGAACCCATGGCTGTTGTTAAGAACATTGAGATCATCGCAGAATCGAAGAAAAGCTGGGATGATGCTGCTGCACAAGGCGTCAAAACCGCTGCCAAGTCTGTGAAGAACATTCGCTCAGCTTGGGTAAAAGACCAAAAAGCGGCTGTCAGCGGCGACAAAATCACATCGTATCGCGTGACGATGGTGATCTCGTTCCAACTGAAGTAAGCGCCTGGAAGATGATGCTTCAAAAGCCGCCTCAATTCATTGGGGCGGCTTTTTTGTGCCTGCGATAGGAACGCGACACGGCGATTGGATCGAACGGAAATTTCAGTTCGCCGTATCTGGTTGCGGCCACTAGGATACCCTCATCCTAATGCTGTGAAACCTAAGCAATCCCACGCCCGCAAGAAAACGGATATCCATGTCGATACAAGCGAGCATCTATCACCTCACGCACTACAAGTATGATCGACCCGTTACCTTAGGGCCGCAAGTCATCCGTTTACGGCCCGCAGCCCATTCGCGAACACACGTAATATCGCACGCTCTAAAGGTCAGCCCCGAGGGGCACTTCATCAATCACCAGCAAGACATCTACGGCAATTGGCTGGCGCGGGTCGTTTTTCCGGAGCCTGTGCAAGAGTTCAAGATCGAAGTCGACGTCGTTGCCGACATGTCGGTTTATAATCCGTTCGACTTCTTCATCGAGGAAGAGGCGAAGCAATGGCCTTTTGACTATCCTGAAGCCATTGCGGAAGACCTCGCCGTCTATCGCGCAACTGAGCCCGTTGGCCCCTTGTTTCAAAAATTCATCGACTCGGTTTCCCGCGACAAGATCGACGTCATCGACTTTCTGGTTGCCCTGAATGCGCGGGTGGCTCGCGAAGTTGGTTATGTAATCCGCATGGAAGCCGGCGTTCAGACTCCAGAAGAAACGCTGGCGTGCGGCACCGCGTCTTGTCGGGATTCGAGTTGGCTGTTGATTCAAACCTTGCGGCACCTTGGTTTCGCAGCCCGATTTGTATCTGGCTATTTGATCCAACTAAAACCCGATCTGGAAGCAATTGATGGCCCCTCAGGGACCGATACTGATTTCACCGATCTCCACGCGTGGGCCGAAGTGTATTTGCCCGGCGCGGGTTGGGTTGGCCTGGATGCGACGTCGGGTTTGTTGGCGGGTGAGAGCCATATCCCGCTCGCCGCAACTCCACATTACAGCAACGCCGCCCCCATTGCTGGCGCGGCCAGCTTTGCGGAAGTCGAATTTAAGTTCGACATGCAAGTTCAACGCGTGGCCGAACATCCGCGCATCACAAAACCATTTTCGGATGAGTCTTGGTTGGCACTCAATGCGCTTGGCCAAAAGGTCGATGACGTCCTGACTGCAGCCGACGTGCGCCTGACAATGGGCGGCGAACCAACGTTCGTTTCCATTGATGATTTCGAAAGTGACGAGTGGAATTCAGACGCCGTCGGTCCAGAGAAGCGAAAACTAGCAGACCGCTTGATCCGCAAACTGCGCGAGCGTTTCGCGCCGGGTGGCTTTTTGCATTACGGGCAAGGCAAGTGGTATCCCGGCGAGACGTTGCCGCGTTGGACGCTCTCCCTCTATTGGCGGCGCGACGGCAAACCAATCTGGCGTAATGCCGACCTCGTCGCAGCAGAAGATGCGGACACGGGGGTTAGCAAGACCGAGGCGGAGTCTTTACTCTCAACAATGGCTGAAGCCCTTGGCGTTGAACCTGAGATGGTCTTGCCAGCATACGAAGATCCCGCCGAGTGGATCATTAAAGAAGCAAACCTACCGGAAAATGTAACCCCTGAAAATTCCAAGCTCACGGATCCCGAAGAACGCAGCCGCATCGCGCGAGTCTTTGCGCGCGGTTTGACGGAACCTTCGGGATATATTCTGCCGGTTCAGGCTTGGCAGTCAAAAGCCGAAGGTAAGCGATGGCGGTCGGAGAAATGGACGTCACGACGTGGGCACCTCTATTTGGTTCCCGGTGATAGCCCCGTCGGATATCGCCTGCCGCTCGGGTCTTTGCCGAACCTCCCCGCAACCTCTTTTCCCCATATCTACGAGGCCGACCCGAGCATGCCGCGCGGCGACCTGCCGGATTATGAACGTCGACGGGTCGATCAGGGTCGGGATACGTCGCCCGAAGCAAAAAAGGCGGAACGTCAACAGCCTCGAGCGTCCTTCACCGCCAGCGGAGAGGTTCAAGATCGCGTCGAACAAACGCTTGGCGATGTGGACGGAGAAGTCCGCACGGCCATCTCGGTTGAACCCCGCGATGGTCGCCTCTGTGTCTTTATGCCTCCTGTTGAAGACATCGAAGATTACCTTGATCTCATTGCCGCCGCTGAAGACGCGGCCCGTAAACTCGGCGTGCCGATCCATATCGAGGGCTATGCGCCGCCCCATGATCCGCGCGTGAATGTAATCCGCGTTGCGCCTGACCCCGGTGTGTTGGAAATCAACGTTCATCCAGCCGCATCGTGGGATGAATGTGTGACGATCACGGAGGGCGTCTACGAAGACGCGCGACAATGTCGCCTCGGTGCCGACAAGTTTATGGTCGATGGTCGTCATACCGGGACCGGCGGCGGAAACCACGTCGTTGTTGGTGGCGCGACCCCGCTAGACAGCCCGTTCTTGCGCCGCCCTGATTTACTCGCGAGCCTGATCCTCTATTGGCAACGGCATCCCAGCCTCTCGTATCTTTTCTCTGGCATGTTCATCGGCCCCACAAGTCAAGCACCGCGGATTGATGAAGGGCGCATGGACGCGCTCTACGAGTTGGAAATTGCGTTGGCGCAAATCCCCCGCCCGGATGAAGGAGAACCACCTCAGCCGTGGCTCGTTGATCGGCTGTTGCGGAACTTATTGATCGACGTTACGGGCAATACGCACAGGGCAGAAATCTGCATCGACAAGCTCTACTCACCTGATGGCTCCACGGGTCGGCTCGGTCTTGTCGAGTTTCGTGGGTTCGAGATGCCGCCCGACCCCCGAATGTCGCTCGCGCAGCAATTGTTGATCCGCGCCATCATAGCACGCCTTTGGAATGCGCCCATCAAAGGTGAGATGACTCGTTGGGGTACCGCGCTGAACGACCGGTTTATGCTGCCTCACTATGTGTGGTCCGATTTCAAGGATGTGCTGGGTGATCTATCGCAGCATGGTTTCGACTTACGCCCCGAATGGTATGAAGCGCAGGCCGAGTTCCGCTTTCCGTTTTGCGGCGAGGTTCGCTACGAAGGCATGCATCTGGAGATCAAACAGGCGTTGGAACCTTGGCATGTCCTCGGTGAGACGGGTGCGATTGGCGGTACGGTCCGCTACACTGACAGCTCGTCGGAGCGCGTGCAGGTAAAGCTGACCGCTCCAGACCCAACCCGCTACGCAGTAACCTGCAACCAGCGCCCCGTGCCGTTACAAGGCACCGGCGAGAACGGCGTTTCGGTTGCGGGCGTTCGTTACAAAGCGTGGAAACCGCCCCTCTCTTTGCACCCTGTTAAACCGGTTGATGCGCCGCTGACCTTTGACATCTACGATACTTGGACGGGGAAAGCCTTGGGAGGGTGCGTCTATCACGTCGCACACCCCGGTGGATTGAGCCACGAGACCTTTCCTGTAAACGGAAACGAAGCCGAGTCGCGCAGGCTCGCGCGGTTCCAGCATCACGGTCACACAACGGGCAGCTATGAGCCGATGCGAGAACACCCCCATCGCGAGTTTCCGATGACATTGGACCTACGGCGACCGGCAGGATTGTAGTCCACATTGCCAGAGATCAATGCTCCCCATCCAATTAGTTTGGCTGCGGCAGTTTGAGGTCCAGTTTCCGGCCTGCAATCCAGATCAGCAACAGCACGGGAATACCCATCAAGAATGTGATGAGGAAGAACTGACTATAGCTGGTTTCTTCAACGATCGTGCCGGAATACCCGCCGATGATTTTTGGAAGCAGTGTCATGATAGACGAAAAAATCGCGTATTGAACCGCCGTAAAGCTGATGTTCGTCAGACTCGACAGGAAGGCCACGAAGGCCGCACTGGCGAGGCCCGCCGATAAGTTATCAATCCCGATCACGGCAAACAGCATTCCGATCTGTGGTCCGGTTTGCTCAAGCAGAATGAACAGCAGGTTCGTTCCCATCGAGAGCAAAGCGCCGACAAACAATATCCGCATCACGCCATAACGGACGGCCATGAGACCCCCAAGGAAGCCTCCAATAATCGTCATCCAAAGACCGAACAGTTTTGTAACACTCGCAATTTCGGATTTGCTGAATCCGACGTCTTGATAGAACACGTTGGAAATCACGCCGAGAACGATGTCAGAAATCCGATAGAGACCAACCAGTGCCAGCAGAAGCAATGCGAGGCCCATTCCATAGCGTTGGAAGAACTCGCGAACTGGGTCGACGTAAGATTCCGACACCATCTGCCGATTGGCGATGCCGCCTTTCATTCCGAAATATCCGATGAGGCCCGCAACCGCGAGCGCCGCGAACAACCGCAACGTTCCGGTGATCGTGCCTGCCAGCGTCTTGTTGCCGGTCGTCTCGGTCAGAGACGTCTTCAAGCTATCAAGGGCATCGTATAGTGGGGTGGCTATCTCTGTTCCCCAACCATCTTTCGAGGTCAGGAAGCGAACGAGAATAAATCCGGTGACAGCAAGTACGAAGAGAAGAAGGAAGCGTAGGTAATCAGAGGCTTCGTATTCGCCTCGCGGTGCGCCACCCATTTCGGGTTCGCGAATAATCAACGTCGTGAGCATTCCCAGCAGCATGGCCACAGCCATCCATAGGTATGCCAACCGCCATGCGTCATAGTTATAGGCGTCCGTCGTGGAACCATAATAATCGGCGAGATAGAGCGCACCTGCACCAGCGACGACCATGCCGATACGATAGCCCGCAATATAAGTCGCCGAGAGCATCGCTTGTAGATCTTTGCCTGCGGACTCGATCCGGTAGGCGTCGATCACGATGTCCTGGGTTGCTGAGGAAAACCCGAGCAGGACAGCACCCAGCGCCATCCACCAAAGCGCATTCTCGCTCGCAAGTGGATCGGTTAGCGCCATCAACACGATCGCACCAATCACAGCGATCTGTGACACGAAAATCCAAGCGCGCCGACGGCCCATCGCCCTGGTCAGGATTGGAACCGGCAACCGGTCGATCAGCGGTGCCCAAATGAACTTGAACGAATAGCCCAGCGCGGCCCAACTGAACATTGTCACGGCTGATTTGCTCAGCCCCGCTTCGCGAAGCCAAAGGCTGAGTGACGAGAAGATCAACAGGATCGGAACACCGGCAGAAAAGCCGAGAAACAGCATCGCAATGGCGCGGGGATGGAAGAATGCGCGAAGCGACTCTCCCCAGCTACGTTTTGGTGCGGCAACGGCCATCGTGGCATCGGTCATTGTTTGTCCCTCCGGTGAGACATCTCTATGCGGACCAAGGCGTTAACGTTCTGTAAACCATGTTCCCGTTCTAGGCGTTGATGTCTTCTGGCTCGATCATGGCCAGCGGCACCCCGGCTTCGCGTTTGGAGCGACGAATGACCAGACGCGTTGTCACGCTCTCAAGGTTCGGGTGCGGCGTGAGGTCGTGGGTCAAGAAGCGTTGAAAGCTGGGTAAATCTGGCGCGACGATGCGCAGGACGAAGTCGATCTCGCCATTCAGCATGTGACAATCGCGGACAAAAGGCCACGCACGGACCGCTTCTTCGAAAGCCACAAGGTCGCTTTCGGCCTGAGATTTCAAGCCGACCATCGCGAAGACTTCGACTTCGAAGCCCAGCGAGCGGGCATCGACATCGGCGTGATAGCCCTCGATCAGCCCCGCTTCTTCCAACGCGCGAACCCGCCGAAGGCACGGCGGCGCGGAAATTCCGACCCGCTTGGACAGCTCGACATTGGTCATGCGCCCGTCGGCTTGCAATTCGATCAGGATTTGCCGGTCGATGGCATCCAGTTTGACTCCCGGCATCAGCCCCTCCATGCCTGTCTGCGAATTTGCCGACAGGAATTCTGAGAAATAAAATTACTCAATTACGGTCAAAATGGAAATAGATTCAGCCGATTCACGCATTTGGGCGGTTTCAGACGGTCGCGCGGGGAATGTTGCGATGGCCATGGGCCTCGCCGAGCGCGTTGCGGCACTGACCGGAAGCCGGGTTTTGCAGCGCGATCTAGCGGTCAATGGCCCGCGCGCTTGGCTGGCAGCACGTCTGCCTTGGCTGCCTTCGCGATTGCAGATGACGACTTATCCACAGCCCGCTATCGTCATTGGTGCGGGTCGCCGTGTTGCCCCTGCCGTCGCTGCGATGCGACAAACCGGTGCGAAGACCGTGCAGATCCTCGATCCTCAAATGGCGTTGCGGCGCTTTGATTTGGTCGTTGCACCGGAACATGACGGTTTGAGCGCGCCGAACACATTCGCCACACTGGGATCGGTTCACCGAATTTCGAGCGACCTGCTCGAAACCGCACGGTCGGAATGGGCCACGCATTTTCGCGCTCAACCTCGTCCCTTGATTGCCGTCATGATTGGCGGATCAACGCGCCGCACGCCGATGACGGACGCTATGGCGACGAGGCTTGTGAGCGATCTCCGCGCGCTGGTCGATCGGGGGGCCGGGTTGGCCATCACGGCTTCGCGGCGCACACCGCAAGCGCACGCCGAGCAGATTGCCGCAGCCGTTCCAAACGCCGCCTTTTGGGATGGGTCTGGCGAGAACCCGTACTTCGGAATGCTCGCCTGCGCGGATGCGCTGATCGTCACCGATGATTCCGTCAATATGGCTTCTGAAGCTGCCGCAACAGGCAAGCCGCTCGCGATTTATCCACTGTTGCGCGAAGGGGGAAAGATCGCGCACTTTCATGAACGCCTGATCGAACGCGGTCACGCTCAGTGGTTTGATGGCAGCGTCCCGACCGTTCATGCCGAACCGCTGGACGAGACAGGCCGAGCGGCGCAGGTAGTAGCTGCGTTACTCTGACCCTTCGTCGGGCTTACCCTCTGGCCCGTACCAGGCCTCCGCGACCCACGAGGTGGGAAATAAGAAATGACGCAGGTGGCTCCATAGTTTTGCACGCCCACCCGGCGTTCTGTTGAAGATCGCGGTGAGGTAGTCGCGGCGGTTGCGCGCCGGATACCTTGACCCCCATCGACCTTCAATCGCGTGGTTCGGGTCAAGTCTGCCGGGAAAGATCACCACGCGCGCATTTTTCGGCTTCCGTGGTTCAAAGAAATAATTGAGCGGAAACCATTGGATGCAGTGCCAGCGGAACACGGCAACCCAGCCCCGCGGCCAGAACGAAATTCCACCCGGTGCATTGCGGGTTAGAAACCGTTGTTCAAATCGGTATTCGTCGGCAATGCCTTGGGGATCAGCGAGGAATTTCTCGCGCATCGGCGCCAGCTTTCCGACGGGGAACCGGAACAGGGATGTCTGGCCCATGCGTTCATGAGGGCGGTTTGGATTGCGGGCCGCGATCACGGCTTCCGGATCACCATGCTCAAAGAATGGATCGAGCGATCCGACAATCACCGCATCGATGTCGAGAAACAGGACAGGGCCTGTAAGATCACCGAGACGCTCGGACCAGAGTCGCGATTTGCCCCAGATGCCCCATGTTCCGGTCGGCATCTCGCAGCCTAGATCAGGCAAGGGGATCGTCTCAATCCCCTCATCAAAGCCTGCCGTGCTGTCGGTGATGCAGTGAAAGGTATAGGGCGGCGTAATGTGACGGGCAACCCCGCGGTACAGCCGGTTCACGTATTCAGGGCTGTATTTGGTTCCCCAAAAGATGCAGATCACTTGTTTTTTCATACTGAACCCGCACGACCCCGACTTCGCCCCATCCAAAGGCCGTGAATCGCTGGCATAAGGCAGGAAGTCAAGCGTGTGGGATGCGGTCACATCCGCTTGAGGCGCTTTACCTTGGGAGTCGCATCTGCCCCGCTCAGTCGCTATATCATCGGCTGAAACGGAGAAACATGCCATGACCACGACACGCACCAAGGTTCTTATCATCGGTTCCGGCCCCACCGGATACACCGCTGGCGTCTATGCCAGCCGCGCCATGTTAGAGCCGGTGCTGGTCGAAGGGATTCAACCCGGTGGGCAACTGACAATCACAACGGAGGTCGAGAATTGGCCTGGCGACACCGAGGTCCAAGGCCCAGACCTGATGGTGCGGATGCGCGCCCATGCCGAAGCCGTCGGTACGAAGATTGTCAGCGATCATATCATGTCGCTCGATCTCAGTTCGCGGCCTTTTAAGGCGGTCGGCGATGGCGGCGAGACCTATGAGGCCGATGCCGTGATCCTCGCGACCGGAGCGCAAGCCAAATGGCTCGGCTTGCCTTCCGAAGAAAAGTTCAAAGGGTTTGGTGTTTCGGCTTGCGCGACGTGTGACGGGTTCTTCTATCGCGACAAAGAAGTCATCGTCGTGGGCGGCGGCAACACCGCTGTTGAAGAAGCATTGTTCCTGACCAAGTTCGCCTCAAAAGTCACGGTCGTGCACCGCCGCGATAGCTTCCGGGCCGAGAAAATTCTGCAGCACCGTTTGCTGAACAACCCGAAGGTCGAAGTGATCTGGGACCATGTGTTGGACGAAGTGCTGGGCGACGAGAACCCGCTGGGCGTGACCGGCGTTCGATTGAAGCACTTCACGACGGGCGAGCCGCGCGAATTAGAAACGTCTGGCGTTTTCATCGCCATCGGTCATGCGCCATCGTCGGAGTTGGTCGAGGGTCAGTTAGAGATGCACCACGGCAAATATGTCGTCACGAAGCCAGACTCGACAGCCACAGCAATCCCCGGTGTTTTCGCTGCCGGAGATGTGACGGACCACATCTATCGGCAAGCGGTGACATCCGCAGGCATGGGCTGCATGGCCGCGCTGGATGCCGAGAAGTATCTGGCCGAGCTGGAAGCCGAAGGCGAGGCCGTCGCTGCGGAGTAGGACGAAGCATGGTAGGCCCGGAGGAACTGACGAAAATGAAGAAATATAAGTGGTTGCGATGTCTAACCACTCGAATAGTTACCGTTGCCAATCTTAGCATTTCGAAGCCGAGTGTCATACCTTTGCATCGAACTCTCCTTAGAACTTCCCGATGACATTGATGAAGAGGCCTTCATCATTGAATGTGACATCT
>CAZXMX010000110.1:0-10554 GCA_964641645.1 uncultured Neomegalonema sp. | reverse complement strand
AGACTTGCTTTGCGGTCGTCTCTCCGCCGGTTTGTTCGTCTTCAGGCAGTTTCGCAATGGCCTTGGTATCCGCTTCGGAACGCCACAGCCATTGCGGGACACCCGCTTCACGAACACGTTTTAGTTTAGCTGGAACGCCTGCTTTGCGAAAATACTTCTGAGCAAGCACGTCACAAGCAACTTGCGACCACTGCTCCGGCGCTTCGACTTCATCAAGGCGAAACACGATCGAACCGTCAGGATTCCGAATTTCACTTGCCGTAAATTTGAAGGGAATCCCAGCATAGGCATCGCTGTCAGCTTTGGTGTCGAACCGCTCGATTTTCATTCTGAAAACTACCTCTGTTTTGCGCGATTATCCCGGAGCCACCCGCCCGGCGCGCTATGATTATCTAACGAATCTTGCCTGCCACGCCTGTCCCGGCGCGATCAGATTCGCGTTATTGTAGAAGACAGCTACGCAATTATCTTGAGATTTTGAAGCAAGAAACCCAATTTTGACCCACAAGATATAGCGCCGCCCCCCTCATCGCGCACTATTGATAGAATTGTTACCAAAAATCGCAAGCCCTAATTCGCTCGTTTGGCGCACTACGTAGGGGATTAATCTGGGGGTGGAATCTAGAAGCTTTGGAATTTGAAACGACTGTCGCGAAAACTTGTCATTCAACGGAGTTCAGATTTTTTTAACCACGTTTCTTTAGGATTAACTTGAGGTAGACAAATTTAACCGTACTCACCTGAAAGGCGAGTTTTTATGAGTGATGCAGAAGCCATCATCATCGATACAGATGAAAAGCGGAGAAGAACGCTCTCCCTACTCGTTAAAGCAACAACGCGCCTGGACGTAAAAGGTTTCCCTGTCCTATCAGCAGCGTTTCCTGGATTTTGCGATCCGAAGACGCGGATATTGCCGGAAACCACGAGACTTTTTATCTGTCCGTGGGATGAGGGCGGCGAAGCGATGGTGTTGGAGCGTGTCGTTTTGGGTGGCCAAGGCCCCGCGCTGTTGGTTCTGTCCGACAAGACCACATCCGCCCGCATCGGCCTGTGCCACCGCGCTGGAAACACGCACCTTATACCGAGCGACCCGCTCAATTTGAACGCGCTTCGCACCCGAATTCTTCTTTCTATCGAGGGACCGATCACGCTGGCGGAACGCGTCTCACGATCCGGAGCGGCGATGCGAGAGACCTTATCAGCCTTCCCAAGCCTGAAACGGCGTCTTGCACTCAATTAAACGCAGAACGCTGTATAAATTAGATAATTTCAGATTTTCGCCAGACTTCTTTAAGTGGCTTGCCGTAAATTGTCTCTCGATAGGGAAATCGGGGGATTTCGATGCAAGACGACAAGAAACTAACATCTGTTCATTCTCAACGCATAGATTCACGTGTGTTGCGGCACATGATGCATGAGACAATCGACTTGCTCGACATGTCGACCGAGCACGCAGACGAAGCGTGTATGCACACCGATGCTGCCATGGCGCTGACGCGGGTCGACTGGATGCTCATGGCCATCTTCAATTGGCTTACCGAGCAACTGCGCAGCGAAATGAGCGGCACAGACCACAAGCCATTGGGTGAGGCAGTCTCAATCGTTGGGATTGATCAGAGCGCGTTGAGCAAAGAGCTTCGCAGCTATGCCCAATGCGTGGATCGTCTGCATGACCGGATCGGGAAACTCGATTCGCTGATCGCGGCCAGCGCGGAAATCACACGGGATGCCGGCGCACCACAAGAAAGTGGCCAAGTGCTCAATATCTTCGGAAACCCGAAGCCAGCAGACCAGCTCCACAATCCGGTTCTCGCATCCCGTCAGCGCCTCAAATCCGCCTTCGGCGCCTGACACGACAGGACTTCATCCATTGCAGTCTGCGGAGGAAATGCTAGGTCCTCCGCGATTGCCAATGTTGGAGTTTGAACGTGATCCACCGAATAGCATTTCTCTCGTTGCTCGTTGCCACCCCATCATTGGCGCAAGAGGCGCCCCCAAGTTTGCGCACGACCTATGGCGACTGGGAAGTCCGATGCGTCACAGAGACAGATTGCGTCATGACGCAACTCCATCGCCGCTCCGAGCAATCCGCCGATGCGGTCTTTACGATTGTTAAGTCTGCCGGACTGACGGGAAACGATGGACAGTCGTTTGAAGCCTTCGCAGAGATTGTCGTGCCGCTCGGGGTCTATCTACCCGGCGGCCTCGGCTTGAAGGTGGATGACCAGCCTGCCAAAGCGGCACCCTTCGAGCGCTGTATCGACGAGGGTTGCGTTGTTCGCGCACCGATCTCGGCGACCATGCTGGGAAATCTAAAGGCTGGAGGGACCGTCAATATCGTCATTTTCAGCGCACCCGAACGGCCTGTTCAAATTCCAATGTCGCTGGCCGGCTTCACCGCAGCTTACGATTCGTTCTGAGCGAGCGGAAATCGCGCCCTCAAATCTTTGACGATCAACTATCCCAGCGCTTGACGACGATCACGGCATTCAGGCCGCCAAACGCAAATGAGTTCGACATCGCATAAGGGACGGCGCGTTCTTCGGCTTGATTCGGAACGACATTCAAATCGCAGTCGGGATCCGGTTCCTCATAACCGACGGTCGGGGGAACAATCCCATCGAGCGCGGATAGAGTCGCGACCATCTCCAACGCACCAGCGGCACCGATGCAGTGACCATGGGCAGATTTGGTCGACGACATCGCAAGCGCATCAGCATGGGTACCAAAAACATCTCGCACAGCGGCGCACTCGGTTTTGTCGTTCATTGTCGTCGCAGTACCATGTGCGTTGACATAGCCAATTTGGTTGGGCGCGACGAAACCATCAGAAAGAGCGGCTCTCATCGCTCGCGTCGCGCCATCGAGTGAGGGTTGAACAATATCCCCCGCATCGGCACTGCTTCCGAAGCCGACGATCTCGCCGAGGATCGTTGCGCCGCGTGCCAAAGCGCCCTCCAACTCTTCGAGAACGAGGATTGCAGCACCTTCGCCCTGAACCATGCCGTCACGGGTTTTCGAGAACGGGCGGCAAGCCGTTTTCGACATGACGCGAAGCCCTTCCCAAGCTTTCAGAACGCCATAGGTCAGCCCACTCTCAGCGCCGCCGGTGACCGCCGCGTCGGCTCCGCCAGAACGAATGAGATGGAAGGCCTGCCCAATTGCATGATTGGAAGAGGCGCAAGCCGTGGAAACTGAATAGGCGGGTCCGCGCAAGCCATTGTCCATACTCACCCAGCTCACAGGCGCATTGGCCATTAGGCGCGGAACAATAAACGGATGAACGCGGGTTTTTCCCTCGCTGTAAATCAGACGGTAGTTATCGTCTTGAGTATGCTGACCACCCATCGATGTGCCAAGAATGGTCGCCGTTCGCTCACCCAATGCGCCATCAAAAGCTGCGCCTGACTGGGCAATCGCCTCCTTTGCGGCCACGGTCGCCATCTGCGTAACCCGATCCCGTAAAGCAATCTCGCTACGACTAAAATGATCCTCGCCCTTAAAGGCTTTCGCCTCGGCAGCAATCCCAATTGTCAGGTTTTCCGTCGAGATCAGTTCGATGGGTCCGATGCCACATGCGCCGTCACGTAACGCTTTGACATGCGCCTCTGCGTTTAAGCCGAGGGAGGAAACGACTCCTTGGCCCGTCACGACAACGCGGCGTTCTGTCATGCTTTACCAGCGCGCAGCTTTTCAACGCCATCAACGGCTGCTTGAACCGACGAGATATCGAAGTCCGATGCGCTGGGGTCGTTCGCATTGAAAGGAACCGTGACGTCAAATTCCTCTTCAATCGAAAAGACGATTTCGACGAGCCCTAGAGAATCGACTCCCAAGTCAGTAAGCGTCGATTCCGGCTTTACATCTGCGACATCGATCATCGCTTGCTCAGCAATAATCGACCGCACTTTGTCGAGGGTGGTGTCGCTCATATCGTTATCCTTCGTTCCGCGTCCCTCTTAGCGGTCCCCATCCAGTGCTGAAAGCCGTTTTTTCAGCGCCTCCACGGTCTCGAACAATCTTGGCAAGCGCCGCAGCGCCATAACACCACGCAGGGCTTCGTCGCGCTTTACCGCAGGAACGCCCATCATGATGTTTCGGGAAGGAATATTCGTCGCCACCGCAGACGCCGCACCGACCAGAACGTCAGAGCCAATTTTAACATGGTCAGCGACGCCCACTTTGCCGCCAAGAACCACGCGGTCTCCGATCTCCGCAGACCCGGCGACCCCGACTTGGGCGCAAAGCATACAGGTTGAGCCGACCTGGACGTTATGGCCAATCTGGACTTGGTTATCGAGCTTCGTGCCACTCCCGATCCGGGTATCCGTCAACGTTCCTCGATCAATCGACGTGCCAGCACCGATCTCAACATCGTCCCCCAGCGTCACCGCCCCAAGGGAATGAATACGGGCGAGCGATGTGTTTTGCGTATCAGAACGAGACCCCCCATCCGCTTTCGCTGCCTCGACCGCACCAAGTTGCGGTGTGACAAACGAAAACCCGTCCGCTCCGATCACCGCATTCTGGTGGATGATCACGCGCGCCCCAATTGTGACCCGGGCTCCGATACGCGCGCCCGAATGGATCAACGCCCCTTCATCAATGGAAGCATCTGCACCAATCGAGACATGCGAGAGGATGCGTGCGCCTTTTCCGACCGACGCTCTGGCTCCGATATGAACGAAGGGACCGAGTGAAACGTCCTCACCGAGCTTGGCTCCGTCGTCGACGATTGCGCTGGGATGGATTCCCGGCGCGAGATCAATCTCCGGAGCAAAGGCAGCGGTCGCCCCCGCTAAAGCGTATCGGGGTCTCGTCACATAGATCGCAGCCTTGAGACCGAGTGACTTCCAATCGGTTCCCTCCGCCAATACGGCGACTACCGCACCGTCCAGTTTTTCGACAAATTCCGCAGATGTTGCGATCGCAATGGCACCGAGCCGAGAGGCTTCGCCGGGATGGACCGGACTCGAAACCTCAAGGGAACCGTCGCCCTCGAACGATCCATTCAGCGCGTTGGCCAGATTTTCGACAGTTATGGTCGCCATCGTTTTCCACAGTTGAATTCTCTCACTGCGGGCAGAGATACCCCGCTTCAGCGGGGTATGACAGCCTTATCATTTACAGTTCTGAGGTTTGGCGTGCCTCGACATCGGCATGAAGCGCCCGCGCCAAAGCCTGGTCTCGACCGTAAACGTCTTCGCGGAAGTGCAGCGTTCCCGTGTGATCAACCCATGACGTCAGATACATCAAGTGGATCGGAATCGGGCGTTCCAGCGGAACCTCGGTTTCTTCGCCGCCTGCAAGGATGTTTTCGATCATCTCACCCGGATTGTCAGATTGCTCTGACAACAAAAGCCAAGCGAGAGCAAAGGGGCGTTCAACGCGAACACAGCCATGAGAATGCGCCCGCATCTGACCCGCGAACAAATGCTTCGAAGGCGTGTCGTGCAAATAGATGTTATGCCCATTTGGGAACATAAATTTGACGTTGCCCAATGCATTACCCGGTCCCGGCTTTTGGATAACGCCGAAATGCTGGCCGAATTCTTCGGGCGTCATTTCCGCCCAATTCACATCTTTGGTCGCGTCGATGATTTTTCCGCGTCGATAGAGATCCATGTTTTGCCGCTCGAAGAATGTTGGATCTTTCTTCGCTTCCGGCAGCATCTCGCGCGTGACAATACTACGTGGAACATTCCAGCGTGGATTGAGAACCATGTAGCTCATCGTCCGAGAGAACTCCGGGGTTTGTAAACGGCGCTCTGATTTACCGATCACCACCCGAGATTCGTGCATCGGCATATCTTCGTCATCGTAAACCGACATGCGATAGGCCGCTTGGTTGACTTCAATCCGCCGACCAAGCCGCTGATTTGTCCGCCAGCGAAGCCGTTCGAGATTCAACATTGCTTGCGCGATCCGTCGTGCAACCGGCTGGTTCAAGGCACGCAGTGTTGCCGGACCCGCGATCCCATCGGCATTCAGCCCGTGGCGGTCTTGGAATCGAATGACCGCCGCTTTCAAGCGGGCGTCATAGGTGGAAACGTTTTGCCCATCTTCGCCGAGCAACTCAGGCTCAGGCTGCAAATCGCCCATCGCGATCAATCGGCGCCGCAACGCATCTGCTGCCCGGCTCGTTTCGCCGGGCTTCATGCCCCGCCCGGGAACTTTCGGCCCCCAACCGCCTGACTTCGCCTGCTCCAACAAGCCCTGAAGCGCGGCTCGGAGTTTCCGGTACCGAGGATTTTCTGGAATGATCTGTTCCAAAACCTTGGGAACATCGTCGATCTCAGCCAGTTCGCGAAGCATCCGCAGCGGATCGGGTCTGGCGGGATCGATATGCACCTTGAGGTCCAGAGCCTCCGGATTAGCGGCCCCAGCTCTCAAGTCGTCCAGATAGAGCAAAAATGCAGAAGACAAAGCTCGTTCAACTTTGAGCGCCTCGTCAAAATCACTGTCAGGCGACAAGAGCGCTACGCTCGATGCCAGTTGCTCAAAACCATATCGTGCCGGCGACAATCCATGCGATGCTGCATCGCCTAGGGTAGCCAGCAAGTGGTCAGCTCTCCGCAATCCATCCGACCGCGCCAGCCAAAACGGCTCGAACCCTCGATCCGAATAGAAGATCTCAACGGCCTCGGCAGCGCGCGGATGTTCAGCCGCAACCGGACGCGAGCTCTCCCCAATCTCAGGGGTTGTCGCGAGCGCTTGCCCCGAAAAAACCCATGCAAAAACAAGGGCTGACGCAAAAAGACAATTTTTTAGTCCGCCCATTAAAGCGATATTTGTTCCTTGCACGGCATACTCCGCTTTGACGATGGGACGATGCGCCGGGGGCGGCGCATGCGGACCGATAAGGGACTTACATCCGGGGAATTGCAACGTGTCCAACAATGGTTCACTCCATACCGGCCTGTCGCGACGTGCGGCTTTGACCGGAGCCTTCTCGCTCGCCGCCACTGCAGCGTTCACTCCGTATCACGCATGGGCCAATGCCGCTGGCGGATTACGCCGCATCAACATGTATAACCCGCGAACAGACGAACGCCTTGACGCTATATACTACGTACAAGGGCATTATGTCCCCGATGTAATGCAAAGTCTTTACAGGATTTTAAGAGACGTTCGTTCAGACGAAGCGCGAACAATGGACCCTCGTTTGATCGACATTCTCTCCGCCACACAATGGCTGATCGGGTATGATCGACCCTATTCTGTGATCTCAGGGTATCGGACCCAACGGACCAACGATCTGCTGCGCTCACGACAAGGCGGCGTCGCAAGAAAATCCTATCATATCAGAGGGATGGCTGCCGACATCCGAATGCAAGGCGTCAGTGTCGATCTGCTGCAAAGCGCAGGGAAACACATCGGCGCGGGCGGGGTTGGCGTGTACACAAGATCGAACTTTGTGCACCTCGATAGCGGCCCGGTTCGGTCATGGGGAAGCTGATTTTAGTGGTGCCGAGCAGCAACGCGCTGGCGAAGATGTGATATATCTGTTGGCGTCAAACTGACGCCATTATCGGAAAACGGCCCCATCGAAAAAGGCCGTTTTCCGAATTCGCTCGTTAGAAATTATACCCAAATTTCGCTGAGAACGCGAAGACGTCAGCATCATCAAATTCCGATGCGACGGGGAGAACAGGCGATTGAACGCCAGCAATTCCTTTAAGACGACGGTACTCGCCGCCCAAGGTTAGCTTCAACCCATCGCCGTTTTCAATAACGACACCGCCGCCAATGCTATATCCGCCGTCCACAGTCTTAAACAGGCTGATTTCCTCGTCGCCTTGCTCCTCGTAACTACCAGTCACGAACGCCGCTAGATTATCATTCAGCCTCTGCGCAACAGTAAGGCGGTATGTGACAGTGTCATCGGTATAGACGACAACGGGCTGGTTGAAAGTGGCAGCAAAGCCCGGTGGATTGAAATCAACACCACTCCAGTCAACCCAACGAACATTCGCCCGGACAAGCGTCGAGGTCGAAACTGGGAACTGGACATCCAGATTAATTGATTGGGGGGTTGTCACTTCGAATTCGCCAACAACCGGAGGCGCACTCAAGACTTGACCAAAAGCTGGGACAAACTGGGAAAATGTCTCACTCGACTCGAAATCATGTGTAATTTCAGAGTTATAGGTTGCAGCTACGCGCGCTTTGAGATCCGGTATTTCAATGGCTCCACCCACCACGAATCCGAAATCATAATCGCTGACGTCAATGTCAAAGCCTGAAGTCTCACTCGGATCAATCGGCCCCGGCAAAAGAGGGGACAAAGGATTAGGTTGTCTTACAAATGGGGACTGAAGATCGACCCGGCTCGATTGAAAGCGCGGACCGCCATAGACACTAAAGTTCTCGTTGAATTTAAACCGCCCAACGGCTGTGATCGTTTCCGCTTCAACGCGAGCATCAGTACCCTCAAAGATGCCGTTGCTATAGGTCGTGTCTCTCAGAAAGGGCGTGTCGTAAAGGATCGCACCAGAAATCCGATCCGTGAAATCTGTTTTCGCACCGAGGGTGAAGAAAGGCGTGCTATTCGCCGTATCACCAAACTCGCCAAGAATCGGGTTGCTGCCTTCGAGTTCAGGAACCACGATCCCGACTCGGCCCTCGATATAGTTACCCTGTTCAAAGATGATATCGATTGGCTGTCCGCTCAGGTCGAAACCACCGGCGCTTGCCGCTGTCGGAGCCAGTGTTATCGCTGCGGCAAAAGCCAACGTCTTAGAATTTTTCATGACTGCATTCCTCCCTCAGGCCATTCTCCAAGCAGAATTCGACCTCTTGCTGATTCAAGTCACTTCAACGGTAAAAGGATGCCGTTTTCCAAGCTCTCCCTACGGTAACGAAAGTAGAATCGAAGCGGATTTTCGCGTTGGGACGCAAACTCGCAACGCTTTCCACAATCATAAGGGGAACATCCGTTGCGCGATCAGGTTAGAAGTGAACTTTTATTCGGCGGACTTTGACCCCCGAAGGCCAATTTCCATCGCCTCCGCATAAAACGCAGCCCATTTGCTCCGACCAATCCAGAGTTTTGGCCTCATCGCGATGAGAACATCCGCAAGGCCGTACTGTTGCCATTCCCAGGTCAACGCGGTCCGTCGGAGCATCTTCCGTTCGACAGCATTGCGAATTCGATCAATCTCACAATCCGTCAATCGGCCCCGCTCTTTCAAACGCAGTCGCGTAGCGGTTTTCATGTCATCGGAAAACTCGGTATCCAAGAACGGATCGAGCAAATCGCTCCAAACATCGTATCGCTGATTGAATGGGACATCGTAACGCGCACAGAAAGCCTTCAAGGCATCGAGTTCGGTCCGAGAGACCAACAACAACTCACCGGACGTGGTTACGATGGCGGGCGGCAGCCAATCGATGATCTCAACAATGTCGTCCCGCTCCAAAATCCGTGTTTTACGAGCCGGAAATGGATAACGCGGCAGGGTAACCCTACCGCGTTGAATATCGAACTGCGCTGAAAGCGGAAGTATCAGGCTTTTGCCTTCTTCGGACGATAGTTCGTCTTCTCGGCGATACGTGCCGACTTACCGCGACGGTCACGAAGATAGTAAAGTTTCGCGCGGCGAACACGGCCACGGCGGATTACTTCAATGCCTTCGATGGACGGGCTGTAGAGTGGGAACACACGTTCCACACCTTCGCCGTAAGAAATCTTGCGAACGGTAAAGCCACCATTGAGGGTCTCGCCGCCGGAGCGTGCGATGCAGACGCCTTCATAGGCCTGCGTACGAACGCGTTCGCCTTCACGGACGAAAACGTTCACTTTCAGCGTATCACCGGGTTTGAAATCGGGGATCGGACGTTTAGCGGCCAGTTCGGCACGCTGTTCTTCTTCGAGTTGTTCAATCACGTTCATCGTGACGATCCTTTAAGTCAGCCAGCTTTTGCTGGGCGGGTTATCGGGTCCGATTGCTCTGCTCCTCCGTGCCGGGTGCTATTCAGTGTCTCCACTGAAGGCCCGCCAGAGATCGGGACGCCGTTCTTTCGTCGTAGCCTCGGCCTGAGAGCGCCGCCATTCAGCGACCTTGGCGTGATGGCCAGAGAGGAGAACCTCCGGTATCGCGCGCCCCTCCCATTCCGGGGGTCGTGTATATTGCGGATGCTCAAGCAGCCCCGCAGAGAAACTTTCATCGACTGTCGATTCCAGTTTGCCAAGCACACCGGGCAACAGCCGTACCACCGCGTCGATCAGGACCATCGCGGGGATTTCCCCCCCCGTCAGGACCGCGTCACCAACGCTTATTTCCTCGACGTCCCGAGCCTCTAAGACCCGTTGGTCGATACCTTCAAAGCGGCCACAAATCAGCGTGGCCCCCTCACACTTGGACAGCTCAGACACCCGTTTCTGGGTGATGGGCCGACCACGCGCCGAAAAACACAACACCGGCCACCGCCCCCGATCCTTGGGAACCTTCGCCAATGAAGCGTCTATTGCTGCCGCCACCACATCAGGCTTCAGAACCATACCGGGTCCGCCGCCCGCCGGAGTATCATCGACAGAGCGGTGCTTATCTG
>CAZXMX010000109.1:0-10572 GCA_964641645.1 uncultured Neomegalonema sp. | reverse complement strand
CCGATCACAATGGTTGGCACGACCAGATGTGACAACACCGACATGAACTTTGCCCAGCTCAAGGGTTGCCCTTCGAATTCTGGGTCCATCAATCCGCCGATGGGCAGACCGAGATAAATTTGTCCGTAATAGAGCAGGATCAACGCCAGCAGAAAGTTCGGTGTTGCCAAGCCGATATAGCCAATGATCGCGATGAAATAGTCAAGCCAACTCCCTGCCTTCACCGCCGCAATCGCCCCGAGTGGGAGCGAGACGATATAGATGAACAGCAGGGCGGCTAGGTTGACGATGCAGGTCAACCACAGGGCATCGCCCAGGACTTCTTCGACGGATTGATCGAACTCAAAAGACCATCCGAAATCCCCTTGGATCAAACCGGTGTACCCGTCCGGCCCGGACATAAACCCAACCCAGATGAAGTATTGCTTCCAGAGCGGTTGATCGAGCGAATACTGCTTGCGCAGAAATTCCGCTTTCTCGATGCTGGCCGCTTCGCCCTGCATCCGCAGTTCCGCAATCTGGTTCGACAGATAGTCGCCAGGGGGCAGATTGATGATCCAAAACACCAGGGCCGAAACGATCACCAGCGTGACCAGCATCGTCAGAAAGCGTTGTCCAAGGTAGCGTATCACTTCAGCTTGGCCGTTTTCCGAGTGCCGTCAAACCAGAATTCATCCATGCGATGCACGCCGAAATGCGCACCGGGATCCCAAGTGTAGAGGCCTTTTTGAGGAACGTTCTTCAGTCGGTTGCTGACAATAACGGGCTGTGGAGCCTGACTGACGACACCAATAATGTATTGCTGTTCGGCATGGATCGCGAGCATCTCATCCCAGATTGCTTTCCGCGAAATCTCGGTCCCATCGGGCAGCGATCCCTTTTGCCAAGCCAGATAAAGATCGAGCAGGCGCTTTGCGTCCTTCATGTCTGGCGAGGATCCCGACTGCCCACTGGTTTGGAAATACTGTCCCCATTGCGGCCAAATCAGATTGTCTTGTTCCGTCGGCGCGAGTGCCAAGGGAGAGGTCGCTGCGGTTGGGACGCCATTGTCCCAACCCTTGCCGACGGTCATCATCGTCTGCCCGGCATAAGCGCGTTGTCGGAGGATGTTGCGGTCCGAGGGCCGAGCGATCAGGTTGACGCCAATATCGCGCCACGTCTCGGTGATTAATTGCAGCGCATCGATTTCCTCTCCGCGCTCTCCCATCGTTTCGATGATGATTTCGGCGGGGCGGCCATCGGGCAGAAGGCGAACACCGTCACCCCGGCGCTTTGTCAGGCCCATCTCGTCCAACAGCGCGTTTGCTTTGGTTGTATCGAATCCCGCGAAAGCATTCGAGCGGTCTTCATCAAAGAATGGGCTACCTGCTAAAACGCCGTTTCCGTATTGCATTCCCATGCCGAAATAGAGCGTCTGGTTGATAATTCTACGATCCACGCCCATCGATAAGGCGCGGCGGAACCGAGCGTCACGCAATACTTCGCGCCATCCCTCATCATGATAATTCAGGTTCGGATAAAGCGCGATATGCGAGGCCGCCCCGGTTGGCCATAGGCGGGCGGTATATTCGTTTCGCTTTTCGCCCTCCTTAAGAATGGCCATGCTCGGAAAGCCAAGGCCAGCGGCCAAGAGATCCACTTCGCCGGTCGAAACTTTTGCGGGAAAGAGGCTGGAGGCGGCGACGGTCATCTCAACCGTGTCGATGTAAGGGAGTTGCTGGCCCGCCGTGTCGAACCGATGGAAATACGGATTACGCTTCATCTCGTAGCGTTGCGCTTTTTTTCCGGTCGTGTTGATCCAAGGCTGCAACGAAGGCAGTTTCTTGTTGTCGTTCTTGTACATGTTGTCGAGTTTGTTGTGCAGCTGCGCCCAATTTCGCGCACCTTTTGACTCGATCATGGGTTGCAGTTCATCCAAGTCCGCATAGGTGGCGTGGACCTTCTTCATGTAATGCGCTGGGCGATAGATGAAGGGTGGTCGCGCCCCAGCCAGCAGGGTCAGGAACTGCGGATTGGGATCTTCCCACGTAAAGCGGATGGTTTGTTCGTCGACGATCTCGACCACGGGCGGTTTTTCGTTCGCGAGCATGTAGCGCGGCGGCCCCGCCGGGGCGAGTTCGATATTGTTGGCAACATCTTCCCACCAATACCGGAAGTCCTCAGTCGTGAAGGGATGCCCGTCCGACCATTTGTGGCCCTTGCGAAGGCGAAAGGTGAATACGCGATCCCCCTCTTGCTCAAAGCTCTCAAGAATATCGGCCTTGAGATTGTAGTTCTCGTCAAACCCGACCAGCCGCGCATATCCCCACACCACCATGTAGCGGATGTTTTTGCCCTTTGAGATTAGCGTCCGCAGCGTTCCGCCTTGTTTGCCAACGGTCCGATCACGGCTCTTGAGATCGACAATCAACGGCTCGGAAGGCGCGCGCTCTGTCACTGGGGGAAGATCGCCCGCTTTGACTTGATCTGCAAAGAGCGGCGTTTCACTTGGACTAAAGGCCCAAGCAGGGGTGGTCATTAGCAGGGCCGCAAGGCTAAGGCGTTTGAGCATCGGATATTCCTTCAGGCTGTCATGCGGACAAAGTGACGAGAACCCACTTCGCGGAGCGGTGCGGGTTCTTCGCGGTTATAACGATACGGCGCGGGCCATTCTTCGGGCTTCGCGCCGGCACCCAAGGCAATCGCATTGAGATCGAGCTTGCGATCCGGGTGGGGATCAGGCGCTGCGGCCATCAAGGCGCGGGTATAAGGGTGACTTGGGTTTTCAAACAGTTTGCGGGCCGGTGCTTGCTCAACAATCGTACCGCGACACATCACGGCGATTTCATCGGCCAAACGCGACACGACCGCAAGGTCATGACTGATGAACAAATAGCTGAGATTAAACTCCTCACGCAATTCATTCAGCAGTTCGAGAACTTGAGCCTGAACCGAAACGTCCAGTGCGGACGTTGGCTCATCGCAGATTAAGAGCTTCGGCTGCAACATCAACGCCCGCGCGATAGAAATGCGCTGGCGCTGTCCGCCGGAGAAGGCATGCGGGAACCGGCCCAAATGAGAGGGGTCTAGTCCGACGCGTGTGAGCATGGCGGCGCAGCGTTCGCGGCGCTCCGCAGGCTTGCAAACATCGTGGATCGCGAGAGGTTCGGCGAGAATGTCTTGCACCGTCATGCGAGGGCTGAGCGACGCATAAGGGTCTTGGAAAACGATCTGAACCTCGCGCCGGAACTTCATCAACGCGTCGCTGGAAAGCTCAGGGATGTTCAAGGCGGATTTTGTATCGTTGCAGTTAAAGGTGAGTGTCGCACCGGGGTCCGGTCGGATCGCATTGAGAACGACATTCGCCAGTGTCGACTTGCCAGAGCCACTCTCACCGACGAGGGCCACGGTCTTGCCTCGCGGTATGATCAGATCAACGTCCCGCAGAGCATGGACTTTCCCCGCGCCAATCCCGAACAACCCGCGTCCCCGTGAGATAAACGTCTTAGAGACATTGCGCGCTTCAACAATCAGATCAGTGGAGGGCGCGGGATCATGCGCCGCCGCGACATCGACATCGGGTGCGGCATCTATCAGGCGCTTCAGGTAGAGATGGCGCGGCGCGGTGAGCAGGTCGTGTGCGCTTCCGGCCTCCATCACACGGCCTTGGCGCAAGACTGTGATCGTGTTCGCAATGTTCGAAACGACCCCGAGATCGTGCGTGATGAGCATGACCGCCATCCCGGTTTCGTCCTGCCGCTTCTGGATGAGATCAAGGATCAGCGCTTGCGTCGTCACGTCCAACGCGGTGGTCGGCTCGTCGGCGATCAGCACAGAAGGGCGGCAGATCGTCGCCATCGCAATCATCGCACGTTGGCGCATTCCCCCGGACAGTTCGAACGGATAGGCGTCGTAGGCGCGATTGGGGTCTGGAAAGCCGACTTTTTCAAAAGTATCGATACAGCGTTCTCGCGCTGTTCGTTCGTCCTTCTCACCATGAAGCAGCAAGTTCTCTTTTACCTGCGCGCCAATGGTATGAAACGGCGACAGCGAGCTCATGGGTTCCTGAAAGATCATCCCGATTTCGCACCCGCGCAAAGCGCGCATTCTACTGCTCGATGCGGTGAGCAGGTCTTCCGTTTTATCGCCGCTCGCGCTGTAGGTGATTGATCCTCGGGTGATCCGCGCTTTTTGCGGCAGCAATCGCATGATCGCGCGGCCTGTCAGTGTTTTTCCCGACCCCGACTCTCCAACAACCGCGAGTGTTTTTCCTGCGTGCAAGGATAACGAGACACCGGAGACGACTTCATTCTCGCCGCGCCCTTTTCCAAAACAGATCGCAAGGTCTGAAACACTCAGGATTGGATGGTTCATATCGATAGCCTAACGGCGATTAATCGGCGGCGCGAGTCAGGAAATCGCTAGCAGAGGCCCATGTGGCTCTCGATTGTTTGAGGCGAGCGGTCAAAGTCGTCATAAGCTCCCAGATTGCTTGGTCATGGACGAGGTGATGGGTCATCAAACCGATAGGCGCGTTGAATGACATTAATACGATCAATTCATTGATAATTATCTCTAAATTGACAGCGGAGCGCGTTCCTCGCCAATCAATTGGGTCAATGTGAGCGTCAAAGCGAACAAGGCCATCTTGTTGCGTGATCTCTCGTTGACCGAAGACGGAAATTCCCTGAAATCCAAGTCCGGCGAGGGGCAGGGCTTGATCCATCCTGTTCCAAGGCGGGATAAAGAGCGGAAGAGATTGCGAACCAAAGGCATCATCAAGCCGTGATTTGCCCCGTTTGGCCTCATCCAGAAGCACTTTTTCAGGGCGATGGGCCCGGAATTCGGCTTTTTTCTCATCTTCCGGCGCATGATTTGTGTGGCTCCAGCCGTGGACGGCAACAGTCAAATCTCGATCAACGATGGCCTTTGGAAGCGTCTCATCGAGATTGGCCGGAATGACCGCTAAGGTCAGGGGAGCACCGACACTGTCCGCAAGATTGATCAGTTGGTGTAACGATGCCGTGTCCGAGATCGCATCGTCATCGCGCCACCAGAATGCACCGTTGTACTTTTCCAGAGCTTCATCGAAGGCGCGCCAATCCGTCATGCCTGACCCCGCATTGCCATTTCAGCAAGGGCGACGGTTTGGGCAATGCCGTCACAACTGATGCCTTGGTAGTCGGGCTTCGGTAGCGTGCGTAATCGAGCAACTTCTTCGGCCAAACGCGCCGCGCTGAGGTCTTTCTCGCGGATCAAACCGCATCCAAAGCGTTCTGCGAAGGCGCGGGCGCGGGTAATCTGCTCTGTTTCGCCCTCACCCTCAAAAGGGACGAAAAGCGCGCGAACGCCGCTTTGGATCACATCCATGGCCGTGTTGTAACCGCATTGCAGGATCGCGAGGTCAGCGTTGCCGAGCAGGGCGGCAAAGTCTGATCGCGTGGATTCTATTGTGGTTTGCCCCGCGCGGGCCGTTAGTTTCGCGATGCGATCCTCTCGGTCATGTCCGCCGACCAACAAGCGCCAAGTTGCGTCTCCGGCATCGGCAGCGGCCTCGAACAACGCATCCCCGACGGAGCCACCGCCCGCCGCGACAATGATCTCGCCCGTTCCCGTGGTCGATGATGACGGTTGTTGAGATGGTGCATGTTCGGTGATGTAACCGGTGTAATGAAGTTTGGGTTTGAGCGGGTCGGGCAAGGGCCAGCTATCGCTCAAAGGCACGAGTGCCGCATCACCGTGAATGAACGCACCGCGATACCGTTTGGCAAAACGCGCTTCGGCTTCTTCGGCGCGACCTTCTTTGCGCGGATACTGGAGAATATCGCGGATGGAACAGTAAATCTGGGCATCGCCTGCGCTGTCGATGGCGGCTTCGAATTCGTGTGCTAGTTTGCGACGGCCAAACGGGAAGAGTTCCGTTACCAGCATGTCAGGACCGAAACCGGTTAAGGCTTCATCGATTTCTGTCTGCCGCCGCGCGAAGAGGGCGCTATCGACCTCGTTGCCATCTTCCCCAAAGAGCTTGCTGAAGTTGACGTCCGATCTGATTGGGCTGAGTTGGACGAGTTTAGCCAGATCGGGACTGGCGTTGGTGGCCGGAAAACCGCCGCTGATAACGACCGCGTCGTGACCTGCGCGCATGAACCCATCCGCCAACAGCGAGGCGCGTTTTAGATGCCCCGTCCCGAGCAAGTGCGTGACGAGAAAGGCTATCCGCATCGCGAGACCAACCGAATGGGTTCAGGGTCTGCGGAATAGCCGGAATCCGAAACGGTCACCCCATAAATTCGATCGCGTTTGATTTGAAACGGTGGGTGCCCCTCGAAATCCCAGCCGTGTGCTTCGGCGAGGATCACGCGCATCACGACCATGTGGCAAACGATCAGCGTGTCTTTGGTCATTCCATTGACCGCATCGGAGACCCGCGCCCAAACCTCGCGGGGACTTTCGCCGTTTGGGGGACGATAGTCCCACCCCCAATATTCGAGATCACGGAAACCGCTGTGCGGGTCCTCTCGCAGTTCCTTGCCGGGGCGTCCTTCCCAGTCTCCGAAATTCATCTCCGTCAATCTCATATCGGTCGGCGGCGTTGAACCTGAGAGGATACGCGCCGTCTCTGAGGCGCGAATGAGGGGACTGGCAACGACGGCAGCGTTCTCCCAAATCGGGGGTAACGCCAACTCAGACAAGCGCTCCGGCTCACCGTCTTCGAGGGGACGATCCGTCCGCCCTTGCAACAAACCCGCGCGGTTCCAGTCCGTTCGTCCGTGACGTATCAAGCCAATTCTCATGATAAAGGCCCCAGCGTTTCTCGTAAGATCGCCGCTGCGCGGTCGATGCTGTGATGTTTTACGGTATATGCCGACGGATCTTCGTGCGGGCCTTCAATCGCGGTTGCAAAGGCGGCAGGATTGTTGGTGGGCACCAACGCTGAGGCGACAATCGAGCGGGGGCCGGGGTGATCTTCGGCGACAACGGGCAGGCCATGGGCCTGCGCCTCCAGATAGACCATGCCATAAGCCTCATCGACACCGGGCCAGACAAAGACATCTGCGGCGGCGTAATGATCCCGAACGCTGTCTTCGTCTAACGCCCCTGTAAAAATAGCGTTGGGGAATAGGGTCTCGACTTCATCTCGCGTTGGGCCATCGCCAACAATGGTGAGTTCATAAAGGCGACTGACATGTTCAAGCGATGCGGCAAGTCGGCGATACGATTCCATCTTTGCACCGGGCCGCATCATCGCAACACTGAGCAATCGGAGCGGCGAGGACTTTCCATCGCGCGTCGGCTTCTTCACGTCTGAGCAATCGATGAAGGGAGGGAAGTCGACGATCTTCTGTCCGCCGAACCGATCCCGATCCAATGCGAACCGATCATGGGCTGTCATGGCAAATAAAATGTCCGCCGCATCAATTGCAGCCTCAGCAGCTTGGGCGAAAGCATCCCACGGACCACCCAGCCGTTTCTGCGCGCGGCTCGCTTCTGCAATGACGTAAGGAATGCCCAGCGCGTCAGAGACCCGAGGACCAATCAAGTCTGGGGCTTTGTAATAGCAGTGATAGGTGAACCAGAGCTTTGGCCGCGTGACAGCCAGCACGCGCTTCGCTTCTTGAGGAGCAAAGGCCAGCATGTCTTGCTGAACCTGAGGGTCGCCCTTGCCGTCGCGGCTGCGCCAATCGCTTGCCAAAAAAACTGGATAGCCCGCCCGGTCTAACGCCTGCATCAAGAGTCGAGCCATTCGGCGATCCCCCGATGGGGTGGGGTGACCAGGCGGCTTCAAAGGCGCATAGAAGGCGATGCTCATGAGGCCATGTGTCGACGGATAAGGGCTTCTACCGCTTCGATTCCAGCATCCGCGCCGAAGTCCGTGATTAGTCGAGTATGCAGTTTTTCAGCCTGAGCACGGGTATCTGCTGGATTCATCGCGATCCGCGTGATGGCCTCGCATAACGCCTTCGCATCTTCTGGCGGCACCAGCGTTCCAGAGACGCCATCCTCGACAAATTCGGGAATGGCGGAGACAGCCGTCGAGAGAACCGGAAGCTTTTGGCTCGCAGCCTCCATCAAAACGTTTGGTAATCCGTCGCGATCTCCGGAGGAAGTAATGCGGCTGGGTAAAACGAAAAGATCGGCTTCTCGCATGACGGCGAAGACGGCTTCTCGCGCTTGTGCGCCGCGCCAATCAATCCGATCCGAAAGTCCGAGGGCGTCCGCCTTGGCGCGCATGGTATCGTTTAACTCGCCGCCGCCAACATGGGTAAAACGCCAGTCAATTTCGTTGGGCAATTCGGCCAATGCATCGAGCAAAAAGTCATATCCCTTTTTCTCGACAAGACGCCCGACAGAAAGAATATGGAATGAGCCATCTTCGGGTTTATTCGGGGTAGGTTGCGCCTGCGGGAGCGATGCCAAATTCAAACCGTGATAGACAAGCGACACTTTCTCTGCCGGGTCGGCGAGGGCTTGCAACGTATCGGCGCCGTACCGAGTGCAGGTTACGCCGAACGCCGCGTGCGCAATTTTCTCGCGCTTTTCCCAATCCGTTGTCGTCCAGATGTCTTTGGCATGAGCGGAAAAGCCCCAAGGCATCCCGCGCATGATGGCGGCGTAACGGGTCACGCTCGCCGGTGTATGCAGAAAATGTGCGTAAAGAAACTTCGTCTCAGGGGGCAACTCTCGCGCGAAAACGGCGGCTTGGCCAAACCGTCTGATACGATTGAGATCGCGGGCGCGGGCAAAGTCTTTTACCCAGATCGACGCAGCGCGCCAGAAGGATGGCTTCAAACACTGCGAGAATAAGCCCTTGGCAACGCGCAACGGTTCGCGGCGCAGGTACTCTGGCAAATAGCGGCGACGCGCTTTGATCCGACCATGAACCGGGTGCTCTTGCCCATCGGTTGGATGGCGCAATGACCAGATATCGAACGAGACCCCTCTGGTCTCCAAACCATGAAGCTCTTGGGCGATAAAGGTCTCGGACAGACGAGGATAGCCCTTCAAGACAACAGCGACAGTAGGTTCGCTCACGCGCGAAGCTCTGCCAGTGTCGGCGCGGCAAGATCAACGACGCGATCCAACCCGTCAAGCAGACCGGGGACCGCGACTTTGGATGGCGGCGCTTGTTTCGTCAGCGCTCGAATGGCATCGGCCATAATCTTCGGATCGGGTTTGTTGCCGTTCTCGACCGGGGGCAGCATATGAATTAGCCCGACTTCCTCCGCCGCTTTCGCGCGAATATACTGCTCCAACCTTGGGGATACGCGAGGCGCGATGGCGGCTGGCTTATCGAACGAGAGGATCTCGCAGAACGTATTGTACCCGCCCATCGCGACGACGCCTTTGGCTTGGATCATCAACCGCTCAAGGCGAGAATCAAACGACAGCGTTTCTAAGGTCCGAAAGCGGTGGGCGCGGCGTTCAAACGCGCGGCGGCTTTCTGGCTTCATGAAAGGGCCAAAAACCAAGACCGCCGGGACCGACAAGCTCGGGTCGGATTCGTAGGCGGATAAGATCCAGTCGATTAAGTTCTCACCATCCCCGCCGCCGCCGGGTGTCACCAGAACGAAGTCCTCCGGGCGATCGCTCGGGATGCCGGGATCGGGCCAATCTGCGGGCCGGCGGCGCAAGTAACCTGTGTAGCGAACTTTGCTTAGGGCTTCCTTGGAGAGAGCAAGGCCCTGTAAAGGCTCATAAATTTCTTCAAGCCCGTAGACCCAAAGCTCGTCGTAGAACTTCTCGACAGCCTCGATGGCCTTCTTGCGCTTCCATTCCTTTGCAAGCGCTTCCGGATCGTCGAGGACATCGCGAACCCCGAGCACAATCTTGGTGCCCCGTTCTCGCATTTTTTTGAGCGTATGGAGCATTTCTCCGCGAAAACCGGTCGGTTCCTTGTCGACGATCAACAGATGGGGGTCGAAAACACGGGCCGTTTCGCGAATAATCCCGCGGCGCAGTTTTACCGTTTGGTTGATCTCCAAGTTCATATTGTGGGTGACGTAATCCCCACTCGGTAATTTCACGACGCCAGGAATGCGAACAAAATCAATGCCATCAGGGAAATCAAAGCGGCCAACGATGGGCGAACCGGTGACAATAAGGATACTCGCGCCGGGATTTGCCTCCGCCAGCGCAATCGCGATGGCGCGGGTTCGCCTGATGTGACCCAAACCAAAGGTATCGTGACTGTAGAACATGATACGGGGGGCGGATTGATCCGTGCGGAAATCGGACTGTGGTGTCTTCGTCAGCATTCGGTGAACCGTCCGTTTCAGAACTTGCTTGTCTTCGCCCCGAGACCCATCATTACCGCCACGAACAGATTGGACGATAAACAGTGCCCGTTAACCCTGTCTTCCCACAATGGTGACCTCATGTCGATATTGAGAGCGTTTGTGACCGCCATGCTGTTGATGCTTGTGGGTGTCAGTGCGGCTAATGCGCAGCAGTCGATCGATAATTACGACAGTCTGTTTGCGCAACAAGAAGCAGACGAGGTGGGCCTCTACGACACCCTGAGCGCCGAGGATTACGAGCGGGTGAGTAAAGACATCAGCGTGTTGTCGGCCACTCAATTTAGCCTCGAACGAT
>CAZXMX010000108.1:0-10631 GCA_964641645.1 uncultured Neomegalonema sp. | reverse complement strand
CAGCGGCCCATCCGTCGCGGTCTTGTACCAAGACGGCAAGAACCCCCAGCGCATCCCGACCGCCTCGCGCCCCTCCGCGCCCAAGCGCACGGCGGCCACCGGCTGTGTCGGACAGATGTTATAGCGCGCCTGCAACAGCGACGGCCACCGATCCAAATCTCGAGGCCGCGCGCTAAAGGCTTCGACCGCCTCGCGCACATCACCGGGCAGAGCAAACCGACCACACATCCCGCGCCTCCCCTCTCATGAGCGAAGCGCAAGGATAGCGAAATTTTGGGCAATAAAAAACCCGACACGAGGCCGGGTTTGAAAGACGGTGAAGGCTGGTTGAATTACGCCGCTGCGACCTCTGAATCGTCAATGGTCACGCGGTTGCGGCCCGTATTCTTCGAGCGATACAGCGCCACATCGGCGCGCTCCAACATCGCTTCGGGCTTTTCTTTGGGGTCTTTGCACGACGACAGGCCGATGCTGACGGTCAGATCGATTTTGCCGACCTCATGCGCCACCGTGAACGGCTTGGCCGCAATATTCGCCCGCAGACGCTCGGCCACCACCGCCGCCGAAGACGACGAGGTTTCCGGCATCACCACGAGGAATTCTTCCCCGCCGATCCGTGCGCTCAGGTCGACGCCGCGAACGCTCTGACGAATACGCTGCGCGAATTCCTTCAGGACTTCATCGCCAACACCGTGGCCATAGTTGTCGTTGATCGACTTGAAGTGATCGATATCGAGCAAAGCCACCGAAATCGGGCTTTTCTCAACATCCGAACGCTCCATCAGCGCCTGCATGTGCGGAATCGCATAGCGGCGGTTATAAAGGCCGGTCAGCGGGTCGGTCACAGCCATCTTCAGGCTGTTATGCACGTTGTCGCGCAGTTGGTCCGCATAGCACTTGCGCCGCATCTGGCTGCGCATCCGAGCCACCAGCTCATTCTCATCCAGTGGCCGCATGACATAGTCGTTCGCGCCCAGATCCAGCGCCGCCGCAATCGCGCGGTAATCGCCATGATCGACCATCAGGATCACCGACGCATGGCGCGCTTGTGGACTAGAGCGGATTTCAGAACAGAGACGCAGCCCGTCATAGCTTTCCATGCCAGCATTGATCAGCATGACATCTAGCTTATCAAACCGCACCGCGTTCATCGCGTCATCGCGGTTGGTCGCCAGCACGCACTCGCTGTGCAGCTTGTCATTGATAATGGTCTGGATGCTCTTTGCCGCATTCGGGCGATCATCCACCAACAGGACTTTGCCCGACAGGTCTTCATCCGCAATCGCCGTGAAGGCCGAGTCGAAGCCAAGCTCGCGGCAGGTTTCATCCCGCAAGCGCAGCTCGTCGATCATCATCTTCACACGCACAAGGCTGCGCACGCGCGCAAACAGGGCGAGATCATTCGCAGGCTTGGTCAGGAAGTCATCGGCACCCGCTTCAAGACCGCGAATACGGTCCGACGCTTGGTCGAGCGCGGTAATCATCACAACAGGGATATGCGCGAGCGCGGGATCGGCCTTCAGGCGTTTACACGCCTCGAACCCGTCCATCTTCGGCATCATCACGTCCAGCAAGATCAGATCGGGCTGTTCCGCACGCGCGACTTCCAGCGCTTCAAATCCATTCGAAGCGGTCAGCACGATGTAGTACTCAGCCGACAGTTTGGCCTCGAGCAATTTAACATTGGCCGCAATGTCATCAACGACAAGAATACGTGCAGACATAGTTCAGCGCTCCTGCAGCTGGGTAGCGAGTCGGGTCGAAATTGGCATCAATCGTCCAGGAACCGTTTGACGGTCGCGAGGAAGTCGACAACGGAAATCGGCTTGGCAATATAATCTTCACACCCGCCGTCTCGGATTTTCTCTTCATCGCCTTTCATGGCAAAGGCCGTCACGGCGATCACCGGGATATGGCGAAGATCGTCTTCCTCTTTCAGCCACTTGGTGACCTCAAGGCCGGAGACTTCGGGCAGTTGGATATCCATCAGGATAAGATCAGGCATCTCGGCGCGGGCGATTTCGAGCGCGTTCATGCCGTCCTGCGTCTGAAGGGTCCGATACCCTTGAGCAAACAGCAAATCGTTGAAGAGCTTCATATTCAGCTCGTTATCTTCAACGATGAGGACAGTCTTCGTCATAGCGCTAGTGGCTCCCGCATTCTTCCGAGCATCATGCCGCCACAGGGCGGTCTCTGAGCTCCGTTACATAGTTAAGACGTAAAGGTTAATTTAGTCTTTCCCCCTAGGGGGCGAACCTTTACGAGTTCGAACCAGCAAACCCCACCTTTCTGTTCGCTTTCCTAGGGCAGCCAAGGTTTTGAAAAGGTGAATTTAAGGCCATGATGCGGCAAACCCCAGACGCCGAAACAATCGCATTGCGTGCATTGACCTTTATAGCGTCCGATGAGGAGGCGATGGGCGGGTTTTTGGGGCGCTGCGGCGCAGACATCGAAACCGTGCGAATCCGCGCTAAAGACCTGGAATTCCTCGGTTTTGTCCTCGATCACCTGATGACCGAAGACGAATCCGTGATCGCGTTCGCGGCATCGGAAGGCCTTGATCCCACACAGGTTATTGAAGCCCGCGCAGCGCTGCCCGGCGGCGATACCCCGAATTGGACGTAATCGGCCATGGTGCACGAAGCCGTCTTGCCTCAGCTCAAATCGTTAACGATTGATCCGCAACAGCCGCTCTTGGTGGTCGATGTCGACGAAGTCCTTGTTGGTTTGGCCGCCCATTTGGGCGAGTTCGCTGAAACCAAAGGCTATTCGCTCAAACTGACGGGGTATCAGCTCGATGGTGCCTTGAAGCGCGGCGATGGTTCAGAAGCCTCTGCCGAAGAGTTCCGGACACTCTTCACAGCATTCTTCGAGACCCAAACCCGCCATCAGCGGATCTACCCCCATGCCTCCGACGTTCTCAATTCGTTAAAATTGCGCGCAAAAATTGTCGTTTTGACCAATGTGCCTCCTTACGCCGAGAGCGATCGGATCGAAAATCTGCGCGGTCACGGCATTGATTACCCACTGGTCGTCAATCAAGGCGGCAAGGGCGAAGCACTGGCATGGTTGTCCGAACGCACCAGTGGCGCGGTCGCGTTCATCGACGACTCCCCCACCCAAATCGCATCCGCCGCCAAACACGCCCCGGACGTGCAGCGCATCCACTACGTCGGCGACGATCACCTGCGTACCCTCCTCGATCCCATCGCCGAAGCCCACCACACCCCGACAACATGGCGCGAGATTGAACAAGTGCTGGATCAGATTTTTGTCTGAATCCGTTATTGGGCCGCAATGAACCGGTATTCTGGTCGCGTTCCCGGGATGTTGGACTGACTCGCGATTTTACCTTCGATCAAAACAAGTTGTGCGCTAAATGTCTTCAGGCGTCTGTCGCGGGGAGAACGTGAAATGAAGACTCAGATCTTGATTGGTCTAGGTGCTGCCTTTTTGTTCGGTGCAGCCGAAACAAGAGCAAAAGACGTCTCGACCACACCGGAAACGGTGAAAGAAAATTCGGATGCGCCCACCAAGCAGCAGGACAAGTCATCAGGACCTTCGACCGACAGAAAAATGCCGAAATCAATTGCCTGCGCACAGGAAACCGGCGAGGTGCTTGGTCAATGCACCTACCGCATCGAACGAGACGAGAAAGGGAAAACCACGATCACGGTGGCCTTCGCAAATGGCTTTAAGCGGAGACTCTTCTTCAAGGATGGCACGTTCCTCAAAGCAAATACGACAATGTCGGGGACCGGTACGGATACGGATTGGAACCTGAAGGACGGCACGCACGAGATTCGTGTTGACGATCAACGCTATGAGGTTCCGGATATCCTGATCGAAGAGAATTGATTTCAAAGTATTCCGACAGCGTCATGCCATCGAGAATTTGAAAAACACCCGCGCCACTTTCGCGGCGCGGGTGCAAATTTTACAAAGCTACTTCATGCTTTCTGCCGTTATTTTGTAGATTTCACCCGCATCAATCGCGACGTAAAGCGCGTTATCCGGTCCCATGACGAGGCCACGGAATCTCGCCGAGAACCCGAGTGGCGCTCGGGTGATCCCATTAATGCCCAAGCCGTCAGGCGTAATGCTGATCATGTCGATTCTGGAACCTTCTGGCGTATCACCAAAGCCGATACCCATGATGCCCACTGCCAAGCGGCCCTCGTAGATGCCCCAATTCTTGCCTTTCAGGAAGGCGGCTGAACCAGTGCCTTGAGAGAACCCATTGTTGTTCCACGTCGCTGGCATCAAATCTGGGAAGCGGGTGTCACTCATCGGCGTGTACGCAGCACGGATCGCCGGGTCCACGGCACCTTTCTGATTTGGCTCATACCCACAATATTGATCCGGGCACTCGCCTCTGCCGCCGGTATTCTGGGCAGGATCCCAGCCAGCATTACCGCCGTTCACAAGCGCCGTGATTTCGTCGTTATGCCAAGGGCCGTGTTCTGCCGTGAATGCTTTTCCGTCGCTTGGGCGGAAATCGATGCCCTGAATGTTTCTGTGCCCATAGGTGTAGATACGCGGGTCAAAACCTTCGGGGGGATTGTTGTCCGGGTGCGCGTTTCCGTCCGCATCAACCCTCAAAACCTTACCGCAGAGCAATGATCCATCCTGCGGACAAATTCCTCTGTGACGGTCGCCACCAGCGACCCAGAGATAGCCGCCCGGTCCGACGCGAATTCGACCGCCGTTGTGAGCGCCCGGTCCGCCAAAGGGCTGATCGGAATCGAACGGCTTGTATTGAATGTCTTTCACGATATCGGTTCTGTCAGAGACGCTCTTGAGGTCGTCGCTGACCGTGAACTTCATCACGATATTGCCGTCGCACTTTTCGAAATTGGTCTTGCATCCCTCGCCGTGATATTTGTCTGACGTCGAGTAGACGAAAAGGGTGCGGTTCTTCGCGAAGTGCCTGTCTGCGACCACGCCAAGCATGCCAGCTTGTCCTTCGCAAAATAGGTCACGACCGTTATCGGCGTAGCCCTCGGACTCCTTCATTCCATAGAGAGCATTGACGGTTCCGTCTGGTGTTCTTACCGAAAGCCCTTCGCACTTTTCTGTGTAGAACATCGTGCCGTCCGGCAAGAAAGCCATGTCCCAAGGCGAATCAAGCCCTTCCAACACGATCGATGCCGCGATTTTTGGTACGTCCATGGCGCCGTCATGTCCGTCTGCCAAGGCAGCGGATGCCGTCGTCATCACGGACAGTGCCGCGACAGCTGATACAAGCTGATTTTTCATAGTATCCTCCCATTCGTCGTTATTTTTATGACGTTATGAGTGGCCGATGCTCGGACGAATACAACTGGAGCGTCAAGGGAAAGTTCACCTGGTTCGCAAAAGTTTAGTTTCGTGACGTTCGAGGGTGCATTGCCCGCGAGAGCGGCAACATAGCGGCATCCGGCGCGCATCGGATTGACCGCAGCGACGAAAACGGCGAGCGTACCTTTCCAAAGCTGCAAAATTGGTTGGCCAACTCAACGCGGGGAAATCTATAATCTCAGCCTTCTCCTACCGGATCGACGACCCGATCCGCGCAGAAACGAAAACGTCTTTCAAACTCGCCAACCCAAGGGAACCCCAAGCATGGATCTGAACGCAGACTTTTCGCAGCGCGTCGCTGTTCACAGCGCGGATATACCGTGGGTTGCCTCACCGATGAAGGGTGTGGATCGGCGGATGCTCGACCGGATGGGCGATGAAGTCGCCCGCGCCACCACCATCGTTCGCTATGCGCCCGGCAGTGTGTTCTCGTCTCATGTCCATACCGGGGGCGAAGAGTTCCTTGTCCTCGATGGTGTGTTCCAAGACGAACATGGCGACTTCCCTGCGGGCAGCTACATCCGCAATCCACCGGAATCCTCGCACACGCCTGGCTCGGAACTGGGATGCACGATCTTCGTGAAACTCTGGCAGTTCGACCTCGCCGACCGCACCCAAATCCGTCTCGACTCCAATCAAATGGCGTTCACCCCGGATCGTGACGGCGTCGACACCATGCCGCTGTTTGCAGACGACAACGAAGCCGTCTCACTCGAACGGTGGACCGCAAACGCCGAGGTGACCATCGACGCGCCGGATGGCATCGAGATTTTGGTCCTTGAGGGCGGTTTTGACGAGGCCGGAGAAGACTTCAAAGCCGAAAGCTGGCTCCGCCTTCCCAAAGGCAGCCAAACCACAGCACAGGTCGGCGCGAACGGCGCGCGGGTCTGGGTCAAGCGCAATCACCTCGCCACCCCGCCCACCGCGCCGAGCGCGTAAAATTCCGGCTCACCGCCCGCGATTTGCCCCGTTTCAGCAACACTGCTAAAGTCAGCCTGAAACGGACGAACGAGGTCGCCATGAGAAGTCTCGCAATCGCGCTTACCCTCATCGCCAGTACCGGGATGGCACATGCCGAGTCCGAGGATGACGGCACGCTTAACCCCGAAGAACTGACTCTTCGCGCCTTCGTGGATCGCGCACGCAGCGGCAAGGCCGATATCGTCACCTGTATGCAGGGCTATTTCGCCGTCAAAAGTGGCCGCCATGACTGGGGCAATGACATCTTCGAGACCTGCTCGGAACAAGGTTTCACCGGCGTTCTGCATTGGCGCAGCTACATGGCCAGCAACGGGCTTGGCCGTCCTGAAAGCGCGGAAGAAGCCGCTGAATGGGATCGCAAAGCCGCCGAGGCCGGTGATCCCATTGGACAATTCAATTACGGTCTCGATTTGCTACGCGGACACGGCGTGGCGCGCGACCCGATCCGAGGGCGACAGTACGTGGATCGCGCCGCAACAGCAGGTCTCGACGTCGCGCAAGACCTGCAAGACGCGGCTTATGATCCCGCCGCTGTCACGCCCGACGCGGATGAATGGAAGTACGAGAAGCGCGTCTTTTGATCCAAAGCATCCAACACCGCCGCACTGTCCTCGCATCGCTGGCTTGCATGATTTTGCCGACCAGCGCTTTTGCCCGCAGTGCTGAGTCGCACCGCGAATCCCACCCCGACTTCTTTCACCCTGAGAACGGCCTTCGGATCGGACGCTACCGAGCGCCGACCCCCGATGCCGTTCCGGGCGGCACGCGGATCACCGCGACAGAGCTGAAAGAGCTTTTGAAAAAACCGAACGCTCTTGTCGATGTTTTCGGCGCGGCCAGCTCGCGCTTCGACGAGTTGGACGGCACGTGGCTGGTCTCGAAAGAGCGCCTGACAATCCCCGGCGCGACATGGCTTCCCGAGGTCGGGCGCGGCTCGTCCGGGCCAGAAATGCAGGCTTATTTCGGCGAGAACCTCAAACGCCTGACCGGCGGCGATAAGAATTGCCCGCTGATCCTGTTTTGCATCTCGGATTGCTGGATGAGCTGGAACGCCGTTCAGCATGCCAGCGCCATGGGCTATACCCAAATCTATTGGTTCGCCGAAGGCACCGATGGCTGGCTTGATGAAGGGTGGGAGCTGGTGCCGGTCGACCCGATCCCAGTGGATGTTGATTAAAGCGGCTTACATTCGACATGACTCTTCAAGGTGTTACTCAATCGTCAGTTTCGGCAGCCAATGGCTATCGGCATCCGCTTCTTCCAGATCATCTTCCGTGACCGGGCGAAGGCTCCCGCCTTCAGGCGGTGAGGCCAGTACGTTCATGTCGATCTCATGCATCGTTCCGACCAACCGATCGCCATCGAGTGCGAGGACGTAGTAGACGCCGTTCCAGAGGTCGATCCCGTACTCGCCCTGATTTTTCCAAACGAACATAAGCTCGTATTCGAGGTCTGTTAGATCGTCTTCCGTCGTCTGACGTTTGATCTCATAAGGATAGGGAACGCGGCACCAAAGCTTGTCCGCGCCCTCCAAACACTTAAACGGACGCATCGACAGGAAATGATCCGTGAACAACGTATCGTCATAGCGCAACGAATACGCCCCATCCGATTTCGCGAGGAACGTCACCTCGGCAACCTTGATCGGGTCACCATCCGCCGGATGTAGATGAATCGCCTTGGTTCCTTCCAACGGTCCAGCCAAAGCAGCCGACATCAGAAATCCAGTGAAACAGAGCGCCAAGCCAAGGTTTCGTATCATTGCAACTCCCAGAAAATCCCTGTGGCCAAATGCGGCAATTGACCTGTTGCCATCCCCGTATAAAGATAGCGCTGGCGCTGACGAAAAGTCAGTACAAAACAAAAATGTCTGGGAGGACGATAATGAGAAAGATGTTGCTTACGGCTGCAGCCCTATCGCTTGGGATGGCAAGCACTTCTTATGCTGCGGGTGTGTCGGAAGAGGATATCGCGGCAGATGCCACGAATACCTCGCAAGTCGTCACCAACGGCATGGGCCGCGACCTTCAACGGTATAGCCCCCTCAGCAAAGTAAACCGCCACAACGTTAAACGACTCGTTCCTGCTTGGGCTTTCTCGTTCGGCGGCGAAAAACAACGCGGCCAAGAGGCCCAACCGCTGATCTATGATGGTATGATGTATGTGACGGGTTCGTATTCCCGCCTCTACGCCATCGACCTCGCAACCGGTGAAGAAGTTTGGCAATACGACGCCCGCCTTCCCGAAGGCATCTTGCCTTGCTGTGACGTGGTCAACCGCGGCGCGGCCATCTATGGCGACAAAATCTACTTCGGCACGCTCGATGCCCGCATCGCGGCCCTCGACCTGAAGACCGGTAAAGTCGTCTGGCGCAAGAAAATCGCCGACTACAAAGCGGGCTACAGCTACACGGCGGCTCCGCTGATCGTCAAAGGCCTCGTCATCACGGGTAACTCGGGTGGTGAATTCGGCATCGTTGGCGAAGTGCAAGCGCGCGACGCAGAAACGGGCGATCTCGTCTGGACCCGTCCTGTGATCGAAGGTCACATGGGCACCTACAAGGGCGAAGAGTCCACGATGACGGGCACGCTCAACGCCTCATGGCCGGGCGACATGTGGAAAACCGGCGGCGGCGCGACATGGCTCGGCGGTTCCTACGATGAGGAAACGGATACGATTGTCTTCGGAGCAGGCAACCCCGCACCGTGGAACAGCCACCTGCGCCCCGGTGACAATCTCTATGCAGCATCGCGCATCGGCATGAACCCCGAGAACGGCGAGATTAAGTGGCACTACCAAACCACGCCGCGCGAAGGTTGGGACTATGACGGCGTCAACGAAGTGATTGCCTATGAAGGCAGTGATGGCGAAAAGCGTTGGGCGACCGCAGACCGCAATGGCTTCTTTTACGTCCTGAACCGCGAAGACGGTAAGTTCGTCTCAGCAACCCCGTTCGTCAAAGACATCTCGTGGGCCAGTGGCATCGACGACGAAGGTCGTCCGATGTTCAACGAAGACAACCGTCCCGGTGATCCATCGGCAGCAGCCGACGGCAAAAAAGGCGAGACGATCTTCGCTGTGCCATCCTTCTTGGGCGGAAAGAACTGGATGCCAATGGCGTTCAGCCAGAAAACCAAATTGTTCTACGTGCCTTCGAACGAATGGGGCATGGACATCTGGAACGAGCCAATCACCTACAAAAAGGGCGCGGCCTATCTCGGCGCTGGCTTCACCATCAAGCCACTGTTCGAAGACTATATCGGCAGCCTGAAAGCCATTGACCCGGTCTCCGGCGAGATTGCTTGGGAGTACAAGAACGCTGCCCCACTCTGGTCGGGCGTGATGACCACCGCTGGCGGTCTCGTCTTCTTCGGCACCCCTGAAGGTCACTTCAAAGCGCTGGACGACAAAACCGGTGAAGTGCTGTGGCAGTTCCAAACCGGCTCCGGCATCGTCGGACAGCCTGTAACATGGGACCAAGACGGCGAGCAATTCATCGCCATCGCATCGGGTTGGGGCGGCGCTGTTCCTCTCTGGGGCGGCGAAGTGGCCAAGCAGGTCAAGTACCTGAACCAAGGCGGCTCTGTCTGGGTCTTCAAACTGCCTAAAGCCGTCGCATCCAACTAAGGTTGCCAAACTTCGGCCCGCGCCTTGCGCTGGCCATCCAAAGCGCTCCCAATAGGGGGCGCTTTTCTTTTGCACCGCGACCACCGTTAGAGGGATGAAAAGATGATCTCTCTGATCCGTCACGGCAAAGTTCGCATGACCGAACACCGTTTCTGCTGCTGGGCATCAGAGTTGCGCGACATCAAAACCTGCTACGACACGTCGCCCATCGACCCGTCCGCCCAGAAAGCGCCGATCATCTCAACCGATACGCAGATCATCTGCAGTGACCTCAGGCGCAGTACCGACAGCGCGATGCGCCTCTTCGATCGGTTTGATGAAAGCACCGCCCTCTTCCGCGAAGCCGAACTGCCCGATCTCCCTGTAATACCGCTGATTGGCCCCTCAAAGATGATCTTGGCTCTCTCGCGGTTCAGTTGGGGCTTGGGCCGATCAAAGGGCTGCGAGTCCTTCAAAGACTTTCGTGCACGATACGACCGGGCGGCGGACGCATTGATCGACAGACATTCTCTCTCGGGCGCGCCAGTCGTTCTGATGGGACACGCCTTTCTCAATCATTACATCGCCAAAGCCTTGCACCGCCAAAGATGGTCCGGCCCGCGCGTCCCCGATGCCCGGCATTGGGCGGTGTCCCAGTATCACCCGCCGACATAACCCACTTGCCTTGAACGTACCGGTTCTCA
>CAZXMX010000107.1:0-11059 GCA_964641645.1 uncultured Neomegalonema sp. | reverse complement strand
CCCTAAACGCCCCAAATCCACCCTCAATGATAGAACGCGCGTTGAACCAATTGGCCAGCGCGCATACAAGGGCGCTAACGCCGCAAGGCGAAGTGCGATTCAAAGGAGCTTACATGCCCTGGAGCAATAACTCTGGTGGACCTTGGGGCGGCGGCCCGTCCGGCGGTAACGGCGGTGGTGGCGGCAAGAACCCATGGGGCAATCCGCCACCGGGCGGCGGCAACAATGGCGGCGGGCGCGGTCCCGGCGGCGGCGGTGGGGGAGGCGGCGGCGGTCCTCAGCCCCCGGATCTCGATGAGTTGTTCCGCAAGAGCCAAGAACGCCTGAAACAGACGTTTGGCGGCGGCGGTGGCGGCATGGGCGGCGGCATAAGCAAGGCGGGCTTGTTGCTGGCGGGTATTCTGGCTCTCGCGCTCTATGCCTACCTTTGCTTCTACCAGATTGGTGCGCGAGAGCAGGGCGTGGTTCTGCGCTTTGGCGAATACTCCAGCACGCAAGGCTCGGGCGCGCATTTCCGGGTTTGGCCGATTGATACGGTCGAAATTGTCCCGGTTGAGGCGATTAACCAGACCGATGTGGGCTTCCGCAATGGCCGTACGGTCGCCAGCGAAAGCCTGATGCTGGCGGGTGATGAGAACATCATCGACATTCACTTCTCGGTTTTCTGGCGGATCAACGATCCCAAGGCCTTCCTCTTCAACATTGCTGATCCGGCTGAAACGGTAAAAGCCGTTGCGGAGAGCGCGATGCGTGAAGTTGTCGGACGGCCTTTGTCGTCTGAAGCGGCCTTTGCTGCGGCGAACAAAGCCAAGGCCGAAGCTGAAGCGGCTGCAAAAGCGGCAGCGGCGGCAGAAGAAGACGGCGAGAACGCGGTGGCAGCAGAGATCGCGGCCACGGTGCCGGTGGCGATCCGGGCGACCCGCTCCGAAGAAATCCGGGGTGCGGGCCGTCAAAAGGTCATGGATGATGTCCTCGCGCTCATTCAGGAAACCCTCGATTCCTACGAATCCGGCGTCACGATTACAGACGTGAAGCTCGATAAAGCCGATCCACCGCCCGACGTCATCGATGCCTTCCGTGATGTGCAAGCCGCACAACAGGATCAGGACCGACTGCGGAACCAAGCCGACACGTACTTCAACCAAAAGGTTGCAGCGGCACGGGGTGAAGCGGCGGAGATGCTCGAACAAGCGGAAGGGTATCGCGCCAAGGTCGTGGCCGAAGCCGAAGGTCAGGCCGCCCGCTTTGAGTCGATCTATCAGCAATATGATGCGTCGGACGAGGCGCGTCAGGTCATTCGCAAGCGCCTCTATCTTGAAACGATGGAGCGTGTCTTCGGCGGCATGAACAAGATCATTCTCGATGAGAATGGAGGCGGTGGTGGCGGAGGCGGCGGTGTCGTGCCGTACCTGCCGTTGAACCAGCTACAGCAACCGGGCGGGAGGCAGAGCCAATGAGTTTTCTAGGTCGAGGCATCCTTGCCGTTGTCGCTCTTGTCCTGTTGATTATCGCGACCTGTACCTTTGTCGTCGATCAGCGTGAGCATGCGCTCGTGCTGGCCTTTGGTAAGCCAAAGGACGCGATTGCGGATCCGGGGCTGCATTTCAAGCTGCCGCCGCCGTTCAACAACGTCGAATATTTCGACAAGCGTATTCTGCCGCTGGAAGCCGACCCGTCGGAAGTCCTCGCGAAAGATCAGCGCCGTCTCGTCGTTGATGCGTTCGCGCGGTGGAAGATCGTTGACCCGTTGAAGTTCTATCAAACGGTTCGCACGGAATCGCTCGCCCGTCAGCGTCTCGACACCATCCTGACGTCCTCGATTAAAGAGGTTGTCGGTGATGTGGTCTTTGACGAGGTGCTGAAAAAACGTGCCGAGCTGATGACGCGCATCACGAAGGACGTGGATACCGGCGCGAAGGAATTCGGCGTTGAGATTGTCGACGTTCGAATTCGTAGCGCTGACTTGCCGCCGCAAAACTTGACCGCGACGTATCAGCGGATGCAAACCGAGCGGGAGCGGGAAGCCGCTGACTTCCGCGCACGCGGGGAAGAGGCCAAGCAGATTAAACAAGCCGAGGCAGACCGCCGGGCTGTTGAGCTGACCTCCGAAGCGCGCCGCAAGTCAGAGATCATTCAGGGTGAGGCCGATGCCGTCGCCGCGAAAACCTTCGCGGATGCGTTCGGCAAAGACCCGGAGTTCTATAACTTCTACCGCTCGCTGATCGCTTATGAAACCGCGCTGGACGGCAACAACTCGTCCATCGTCATGTCGCCAAATTCGGATTTCTTCGAATACCTGCGCGACGAAAATGGAGCATCGAGCAAAAAGTAACGCGTTACTTTTTGCGGTTAAGGTTGCCGCTGAGAGCTAAGAAAAGAACGCCGCTGACCTCACCGGGTCAGCGGCTTTTTTTATGCCTCGTGATGTCCGCGCGCATCAAAGAAAGTGCGGCCCCTCAATCGGGCCGGCCTTGCTCACAACGGGGCACGCGAGAATATCCTGTAGCGCGGCGACCAGATCATCGGTTGACTGTGCTGAGGCATAAATGCCGTTGGTCCGATCGGCGAGGCAACGGGCCACAAACGTCGTGTTGCGGTTGGCGTCGTCCCCAAAGCTCTGCCACTCAAACGATGTCATCAACGTCCTGAACCCGATGACATGAACAACCAGAGCGTCCCCCTTCAGCGCGAGGCGGTCGGCGAGTTCGCATGGGGTGCCTCCACAGGTCTCGCGGCCATCCGTGATCAGCACGATGGCCCCCGGACCGCTGCGGTCTTGCAAAACATCTGCGGCCCGCGACACCGCTTGGGTCAGCGGCGTGTCGCCATCCGGAACGATCTGTTCAACCTCGGCCATGATACGCGCATGAGCGTCTTGGGTGGGCAACAAGCGCAGATCGATATGCCCACAAACATCCTGACGCCCCGGTCCATAGACGATGAGGCCGATGTCGCGAAACGGCGTCACGTCCGGCAAGACATCGCGTAAGGCGTTTCGGGCCTCGTCAATTCGGGGCCGTCCGCCACTGTCATTGCTCACATTCGTCATCGAGCGCGAGGCATCGAAGACCAGCATGGCATCATCGCGACAGCTAGAAATCTTCTGGGCAGCACGAGCGGGCAATCCCGATACCGATAAGCAGACCGCGAACGACAAGAACCGACTGGTGACTTGACGTATGGACAATACCGGCACGGCTGTTCCCCTCAATCGCAGCAGATGGAAACAGTGCTTTATAACTTCGAGACGGTCAAATTCCGCGCCCTCGCGTGCGGACAGTTCACCAAACGCCCCCGGCTCTCATCTCTTCGATCTTCTGAAGCGCCTCTTCGCGGGTGGCGAAGGATTCAGACACCGCCTTGGCGTTTGATCCGAGGCTGGTCATCGCGAGGTCGAGTTCAGGAGAAGCGCCATACCGAACCGCGCCCCGGCTAAACCCCGTATGCGAGTTCGTGCGGCGCATGCTAAATTGATGCGCGGCCTCAGGCGTGATGGTGCAATCCGTGAAGCAGGTCAAAAAGAACCAAGTCTTCTTTGTCTCCGCCACCGTCCGATCAAGCGCGTCGTGGAAAAGATAGGTGTCTTGCGTGTTTATGAAATGCACGCCGCGAAGGTCGATATCGACAATGTTCTCGTCCCAGAGAAGGGCGATACGCTGAATGAAATCTTGTTCGGTCATCTCGTCATTTTTCATCAAAACGCGTTCCTGCGTGATGGCTCTGACTGCTAATGGGTTTAAGGTTAACATCCCGTTTACCGCTTACTCGGCTCAGTTCCCTCACCCGTCACCGCATTGGGCTAGCAAAACAGTATAATCTTCAACGTTTTGAATATCGTAATCATTTCTTGCCACCTTCACCCATCGGATTTCGAGATCGAGGCAACGCAGAATGCAGCGCTGAAATCCGCCCTTCATCGATCAGACCTGTGACCACAGTTCATTCGTGAAAGGCATGACGATGCGCACATTGATTAAACGGCTTTGCCTCACCGCCGCCTTCGTCGGGTGCAGTGCGACCACGGCCCATGCCGACATCATCTTTTCTGATGACTTCGAAGCGACCCAGACCATCGAACGCTGGCAGGTCTATCAGACGCTCTCGGACGGTGAATGGACGGTCACAGAAGGCTCTGGCGTCGAGGTTCAGGACTCGGTCATCGTGGATGCACATTCGGGGTCGCAATACATCGAACTCGACAGTTCCTTCAGACGCGGCGGCACCAACAGCACGGACGGAACCAACTCGGCGATCACTCGCGAGTTAACGGGCTTGGCGGCGGGCGATTATTTGCTCGAATATTACTATCAACCCCGCACGGATACGATCGACGACAACATCATCAGCGTTTATGGCGACAGCGCTCAGGACGATCTGTTTCAGACGCTCCTCGATACCGCGAATGGCGTCGGGGCAGACGGATGGCTCCAACGCTCAGTCTCGTTCTCGGTGGCCGAGAACAACACATCGCTCTACCTGTCCTTCCGCGCGGAAGGGGTCGAGAACTCTTTGGGCGGCTTTGTCGATAGCGTCCGCCTTGAACGAGTGGCTGCGCCAGCGGGGATCGGATTCGTCCTTCTGGGGCTCTTCGCGATGGGCGCTGCCACCCGGCGCAAACGGGTCCATTCGCGCAAAGCAAATCCCGCTCATCGGCGCTCAAAAAAACAGGCCCCAAAAGGGGGCCTGCTAAACGCTCAGGTTTTACGCTCGGGCTAACGTCAGCCCTTACCCTTCCAAGGCACCAACAGACGCTCGGCCCAGCGCATCAGCATATCAATGCCGAAACCGATGATGCCGATCAGGATGATGCCCATAATCACGATGTCGGTGTTCTGGAACTTCGACGCGGCGATGATCATCTTACCGACGCCTTTTTCAGCGGCCACCAGTTCAGCAGCCACAACCGTTCCCCAACAGACGCCCATCGCAACGCGCGCGCCCGTGAAAATATCCGGCAAGCTGTTCGGGATAATGACGTGGCGTAAAAGCTGCCACTTAGATGCGCCGAGCGAGTAGGCCGCGTGGACCTTCGACAGCTTGACCCCCGACACGCCTGCGCGCGCAGCAATGGTCATAATCCAGAGCGCAGCCAGGAACAGCAAGATGATCTTCCCGACCTCGCCAATCCCCGCCCAGATAATCACCAGCGGGATCAGCGCCAGGGGCGGCACCGGACGCATGAACTCGACGATGGGATCAAACCATCCCCGGAACCAATCTGACAGGCCCATCGCATAGCCCAGCGGAATACCGATCAGCGCACCAAGGGCAAAGCCAACGATCACGCGGAACAGCGAGTAACCAACATGCTCCAGCAGCGTGATATTTTGATAGCCTTGGCTGGCGATTTCGATGAAACGGTTCCAGACATCTTCAGGCGGCGGCAACCAGATCGCCTCCATCTGCCAGCCCGTTGCCGGTGTGACGTTCAGCGTGCCCTTATCCGTCAGCGTTACTTTACCGAAATCCAGATCGAATTCGCGGAATTCACTGGCGGAGATACCTTCGACCGAGGTGATGCGGGCACCCGCTTTGCGCTTTACGTCATCATTTTTGTCCCAGATGACGAGCTTGCTACGAAAGGCTGCAATCGCAACGCCGTCATTCTTGGCGAAACCTTCGCCGCCCTCGGGTTTGGGAACCTCTGCTTGGCCATCGACGGGGAACACCACAACATCGACCGTTGCTTCATCCGTCGACCCGTCTTCTGCCTCAACCGTGTAGGTGAAACTCGTATCCCCGGTGAAGGGGCCGGGCGCATGGAGCCAGCTCGGCAACAGTGAGCTGCCGGTAAACGCGCCCCAGAAAAGGAAGATCGCCGCGATGGAGATAACGCCTGCCGCCCGATCCGGGCGAACCGCACTCTCATCGCCAAACGTGACCGTCTTGAGCGCGGTAAAGTCCTGCTTGCGGCGAAACTTCCCGCGAATGAACCGCCAGAGGCTCATAAACAGCAAGATCAGAATGACGTAGGCGATCAGGAACGGGATCGACTTCAGCAGGGCCGGGCCGAGCGTTCCAATATCTTTCCACAGGCTCTCGCCAAGAACTTGCAACTGCGCCCACAATGCGGAGAAAAAGCCTTCAAAGTTCATTTGGCTGCCTCCGTCTGGCCCATAATCTCTTCTTCCATTTCCCAGATCATCGACAGGATTTCATCGCGGCGTGGGCCGTAATCGGCGTGTCGCTTGACCTCGCGCAAATCTGCACCGACGCCCATTTCCGCAAACGGCAGTTGGTATTCGCGGTGGATGCGTCCGGGGCGCGGAGCCATCACGATCAAACGCTCTCCGAGGAGCAAAGCCTCCTCAACGGAGTGGGTGATCAGGATGATCGTCTTTCCGGTCTCTTTCCAAAGTTTCAGGACAAGGCCCTGCATCTTCTCGCGCGTTAGTGCGTCCAGCGCACCAAGCGGTTCATCCATCAAAATCACGTCCGGGTCGTTGGCGAGACAGCGGGCAAGCGCCACACGCTGTTGCATCCCGCCGGACAGTTCGTAAATGGCTTTTTCTTTAAAATCTTGCAGCCCGACCACGTCGAGCAGATGGTTGACCGTCTCGCGTTTTTCGCGGCGCGGCATCCCCTTCATGCGGGGGCCAAAGCCAACGTTATCGCTGACGCTCATCCATTCAAACAGCGCACCTTGCTGGAACACCATGCCCCGCTCAGGGCTGGGTCCGGTGACTTGCTTTCCGCCGAGCGAAATCTGGCCAGACGTGGGGGCTAGAAAGCCGGCCACGATGTTGAGCAAGGTCGTCTTGCCACAGCCAGAGGGGCCAAGCACGCTCATCAGCTCGCCGGCTTTGATCTCAAGGGAAACATTTTGGAGGGCTTGCACCGCGCCGCCATTGGGCAGCTCAAAGCGCATCGAAATATCGTCAATCATCAGTCCCGACATCGGGCACGTGCTCCTAAGCAAAGTGGGGCTGTCGGGGAACCCCCTCCCGCTAAGCGGAAGGGGGCAAAGCGAAGTATCGTGAGGGCTTAGTTCGCTGCGGCCAGTGGCTCAACGTTAACCGCACCGTCATAGCTGCTGCGCGCTTTATCGATCGAGCCCGCTTCAACGAAGACGTCTGCAACGCCTTTCATGAATTCTTGGCTACCACCGCCGAGCCACTTTTCGGACAGTTGATCTTCAGCCGATGGGAAGATGAACGTTGCCATCGTATCGGCGGTCGCACCTTCGTCCATACCCGCGTCTTTTGCGATCACTGGCAGCATAACGTCGGTCATCATGCCGGTGTTCCAGACGGTGTTCATGCCAGCCGTCACTTTGACGAATTTCGAAACCAGCTCGCTGTTTTCAGCAACGAAGCCTGCAGGAGCGGTCGTCACGTCAAAAACGAGGATGCCGAGTTCTTCTTTTTCAGCACCGGTCAGCAGCACATTGCCGTGCTCTTTCATGCGGCGCAGCGCACCACCCCAACCACAAGCCATGTCGAGCGAACCTTGTGCGAGTGCAGCGGCACTCTCAGCAGGGGCCATGTCAACAACGTCGAGCGAGTCAACGGCAACGCCGAAGTGGCTCATTTGCTTCAGGAAGCCGTAGTGTGCAGCGGTGCCGAGTGGAACAGCGACTTTTTTACCGGAAAGCTCTTTCGCGCTGTCCTTGTCGATTTCCAGATCAGCTTTGACGACGCAGTTGTCGTTCTCGGAATAGCTGACGGCAACGTCAACGATCTGAAGGTCTTGACCAGCAGAGGTTGCAACAACGAAAGGTGGTACACCTTGGCTGACCGAAATGTGGACGTCGCCGGAAGCCATGGCGGCGGACATTGCAGTTCCGGTGTCAAAGCTGACCCAGTTCACTTTAACGCCAAGCGCGTCGTCATAGGTGCCTTTAACTTTGCCGTACTGGAATGGCATTGGCCACTCAAGGAAGTAACCGACGGTGATTTCGTCCAGAGCAAAAGCCGGGCTTGCACCGGTAAGCAGCGCAAGGCTCGTCGCTGCGCCCAAGATTTTATTTCTCAAGTTTCTCATTAATCTCTCCCATTTTTCAGTCCGAAAACTGATTTGTCCCGAATTGCGGAACCATTATCGCACTCGCCATGACCAGGGGATCTCCGATGCCGCCCAACTGTCACCAGCCCGACTCGCACCCTCTTTTTTAGCCATTTTTCCCCGTAGCCAAGAAGATGTGGAACACTGGCATTCGCAGGCACTGACTGCAACAGTCGAAAACGACCGAAACACGCGCTGTTCCGAAGTGTTTCGGGCGATTTCAATGGGGCCACATTCAAAAATCGATGGCCCAAATGAGCCATGAAGTCTCAGTTTCATGGGGTTTAGGGGCACAGATTCCGTCAAACAGCGGTGGGAGAGGAGTACGTTCTGAGCCAAATCAGACGCTTCTCTGACGGCAACACGCCTCGGCGTTCTTTGCGCCTGACGCGAGTATACATATCGCTGATCTCGTATTTGGTGTGTTTTAGGTTTGGGGGAATCATGACGAAAATTTATGCATCTGAGGCCGGGGGCAAAAAGAAATTCGGCAACAAAACAGATAAAGACGATGTCGCTTCAAAAAGCGATCGACAAGGCAAAGCCGGGTAGCACGATCATTCTCGTGCCCGACACCGACCGCACGCCGATCCGGATCAAGACCAGCGGCAAAGAGGGGAAGCCCATCACGATCCAGGCATGGCGCAGCGTTGTTTCGATGGGCCATTCCGCTGACAGTTTGAGGTTCGGGTTCGCAGTCCCAGCGTGATTTGACGGTATCGCCGCGCGCGGTATTGTCGTCGATAGTTGCTTTTAGGATCGTGATTAAAATGGTCAGTTTGACACTTCGTGTTTTCACCGCCCTGCTGCTTGGCGCAATGCTCGTAGGGGGTTCCGCACAGGCGAAGGACGGCAAAAGCGCGTTGCTCCTGCCAGACTGGGAACGCACGGTCCATCCAACCAGTTTGGTCCTGACGCCCAAAGATTTAAAGAACAACTCCTTCCTGATTGGGCTCAATGACCCGGTGTCGTTCGAAAGCCAGTCTTTTGAGGACTGGTTCGATCAACTACTGGATGAAGAGGAAGCTCAATTCTCGAGGGTGCTGGTCCGTCGGCCTGCCGAAGAGTCCGGCGCCCTGGGCCGATATGCGTTCCGCAAGTATCTCAACAAGCAAGAGACGCGAGTGGATGTCCATTACTATGTGTTCAACACCGGCCCCGATCAGGGGCGATTGATTAGCGTCGTGACGACCGACCCCGCGTTGATGAAACGCTTCAACAAGGCCACTGACGAAGCGCGCAGTTTTGTGCTGGGCGAAGGCGATCAAGCCTATATGGCGCCGCTTGCCTTCGCTTACCTTGAAAAGATCATCGCGAAATCAGCCCAAAAAAAGGAAAGGGCGAAGAAGAAGGAAAAGGCGGAAAAGAAACAAAGAGCGAAGAAGGCGGTCAAGAAAAAGCGCAAGCGTTCCACCAAGGAATCCGGCGCGGATCGTGCGAAACGCCGGCAGGCCGAGAGAGCCGCGAAGCGGGCGAAATATCGCGCGAGCATTTCGACCGCGCCGGGTGAAGGCGTTCCTTTCGAAGAGATCGAAGCCATCACAGACCATATGGATTATCAGCCCAGTGCGATGGGCGGACTCGATATCACCCGGACCCGATACCTGCTGCTCAAGGACGGCACCGCCTATAAAAACCCCACCGTGCCGCCCTCGGATTTTGACGCCGAAGCCTCTCGCAAGATCGAACCGAAACGATGGTATGTGTGGAAGCGCAATGACGGACGCTATGTCTATCGCCGGGACGAATCCAAAAAGTGGAACCGCGTGCCGGGATCGGTCGTTAAGCCTGCGACCGAAAGAACCATCGAATTTCACGGCGAGTACATCCGCGCGTGGGGCGGCGCTGGTCTCGGGGGCGGCTTCACACAGCGGTTCGTGACCTTGGAGGCGAACGGTCGGTTGGAAACCTCGTCTTTCAGCTTTGCTGGCGGCGATTCAGCCGTCACCCCAGCGGCAAGCGTCGCGCGATCCGAAGGCAAAGACGGTAAGACCGTCACGGCCTCCAGCCCCGTCATGCCGATCTTGCTCAACGGGACGAAACGCACCGCGACCAAAGGGGGCAGCGATCATACTGGCGACTACGCTCTTGACGGCTACACAATCGAAATTCTGACCGACAATGGCCAATGGCGGCGCTCCTTCTTTTTCGTCCCGCACAAGAACGCCATCGCGATCAATGGAACGGTCTATTCGAAACCGAAATAGACAAAGCGCGGCAGCGCCTGCCTCAATCCCAGCGCCAACGATCCAACTCGCAAGCTTGCAATCAATTGCATATACGAGCAATTGGTAGACATGAAGACCGTCATGAATCCTGCCAGTGCTTGTGTCGCGCTCAACCTTCGACGATTGAGCCGAGTCATTACGAGGCGGTACGAAAAAGCACTGAAGCCGTTGTCTTTGACATCGTTTCAGTTCTCGGCACTCGTTGCTCTGTCCGGGTATCCAACCATCCCGCAGAGCGCCTTGGCCGATGCTTTTGGCATGAGCGTGAGCACGCTCAATCGAAATGTTGGTCCGCTCGCGTCTCGCGGTGTGGTCGAGATCAGCGAATCCCCGAAAGACAGAAGGGTCAAACTCCTCAGCTTGACGCCGGCAGGGGAGAAGCTCCTTGCCGAGGCGATGCCGCTCTGGGAGCAAGCACAAGCAGATGCGCTCGAAAGACTCGGCGCGGACGAGTGGATGAGCCTCAAATCGAAGCTGGATCGCATTCTGGATTAAGGCCCTTTTCACCCAGCGATGGGCAGGCCGCGCCAATCGGTTTGACAGCGCGTCGCCGTGCATTATATAAATTGCATATGCAACTAAATAGAAATGCGCGTCCATGTCGAATGAAATTCTAACCGCCCTTGTCTGTCTGGCTGGCCCGCTGATCCTCATTGTGATGATCGCTAGGATCATGCGGGGCGCGCTCGACACGCCAGCAGGGGGAAAGGCTCGGCGCAGCTCCTTCTTCTTCCTCATGATCTGGTTCGGAATTGCTTTGGTGATTGGATTACAAGCTGGATTGAGCTTTCCGATCTTCGGGTTGGCGTTCGTGATCCCAGTCGTCG
>CAZXMX010000106.1:0-11173 GCA_964641645.1 uncultured Neomegalonema sp. | reverse complement strand
TCGGCTTTGGTGATACGCCAGAAGGTTCCAGAATCGACATGATCAGCATTACGCCGGACGGCTTGGGCATTAATGGGATCACCCGAGCGCCACTCGGGTTCTCAGCGAGATTCCGTGGTCTCGTCATGGGGCCGGATAACGCGCTTTACGTCGCGATTGATGCAGGTGAAATCTACAAAATAACGGCAGAAAGCATGAAGTAGCTTTGTAAAATTTGCCCCCGCGCCGCGAAAGTGGCGCGGGTGTTTTCTACCTCAGTGACGGGTATTGAAGTGGTGCGATGCTCGACATCAAGCGCAAATTCACAGTTCCGTGATTGTCGTGAACTCTCTGTCGATGCCATCCGTCTTAGTATCGAACACGGAGTCGCGACGATACAATGTCTTCACACGCCTTGCCATCGGACCAAACTCTAGAGCAGATTTTCCGAGGGGAAATCGATGCGCTTTACCGGACGGCTTTGCGTATTCTGGGAACCCCGGAGGAGGCGGAAGACGCCGTGCAAGATGCCTATCTCCGCATCGCGCACCCCGCGACGCCGCATGTCATGCCCGAACATCCGCGTGGCTGGATGTTCCGCGTTCTTCGAAATCTGTGCATTGATCGCCTTCGTTCTCGAAAATCGCGTCTTCGGGTCGTGTCATCGGACGGCGAGATTGAAACACTGTCACAACACCTCTCTGACCACCGCACACCGGAGACCGCGCTGTTGAGCAGCGATGCCCTTAACCGTGTCGCGCGAGCAATGGATGCGATGCCGTCTGAACAATCTGAGGTCTTGTCGCTCTATGCGGTTGAAGGCCTCAATTATAAAGAAGTGGCGACGATCATTGGCGTGCCCGTTGGCACGGTTCGGTCGCGCTTAAATCGCGCCCGACAGTCATTGCGAACGTTGGTCGAAGCCAAAGATCTTCCTCAATTGCCTTCGATTCGGGAGGTCCGTTCATGAACGAATGCCCACAATTAATCGATGTGGAGATGTGGCTCGATGGCGAAGCCGGAGAGCGCACAGAAACCATTGCCCGGCATGTTGCGGTCTGCGCGACTTGTAAGGCGCATGTTGATGCGGTCCGCCGCCTCGACTTCGCAGCACGCGAAGCGGGGACGCAAATTAAAGCACCGGCAACCTTGCTTGAGCGTTTGAATGATATCGATGCGGCGAAGCCTGCCGTTCAGGACCAAGCCAAGCCAGTAAATCGTCGCTGGATGATGACCGGATTTGCGACGGCGGCTTCCGTTGCTGCGGTTGGCGCGGTTGTCTGGCGCTCTGAAGATCGCGATGACAGGGCCGATCTTTCGCTTGCGGTTTTCGGCGATTTTGCAACGCACCTTGACGCGGATCGAGACCTTGATTTGAGAGAGACCAATCCACAGCGCGTGATGGAGTGGTTTGCACCGAAGGTTCCTTTTCGCTTGCCGCGCCTTGCGTCTTTGTCGGAGTTAGACCTCATCGGGGGTCGCCTCTGCTGGTTATTGGATCGACGGATCGCCGCGTTTAATTTCAATCAAGGCGATGAAGCCGTCGGCCTTTATGTCGCAGAGGCAACGGGTTTGACCTGCCAACACGCCGCGCTGCCGAAGGTCGATGAACCGCCAATGCTGGTCACGCAAAATGGGCTTAGCGGCATGTTTTGGCGAGACGGTAACTTGGCCCATGCGTTGGTTGGTGAGCCGTCACCGAAGGTCATGACCTATCTCGCGGGTCTGATCCACACGTAGCTACCTGTAAAAACCCTGATCAAAAAACAAAGGGATCGAGCATGACTGTCCATACAATGCGGCGTCCATTGATGAGCTTTGCCCCAGAAGATACCGAGCGATTTCTCAGCGTCGAGGAGGCGCGGCACCTTAGCTTAGCTGTGTCGGGCGCCATGCCGCCCTTACCGACAGAGCGTGTGGTGTTGGAGGCGGCAGTGGGCCGCGTTTTGGCGGACCCCATCAGCAATCACGAACCGCTGCCTCGCTATGACGGAGCCACGATGGACGGCTTCGCAATCCGCCGCGGCGATCTGGTAGGTCCGGGGCCGTGGCGCCTGAATATTGATGGTAAGCTCGCTGCGGGCACTAAGAAAAGCGAGCGTCCTGTTTGCAATCCGGGCGGCGCGCTTGAAGTCGCGACGGGTGCGCAAGTCTTTGGCTCGCTTGATGCCGTGATCCCTCATGAACAAGTTGAACGTGACGGCGATACCGTGACGGTCTTTCAATGCCCGGCGCGGAATACGAATATTCATGCGCGGGGTCAGGATGCGAAGGTCGGAACCGACCTTCTGCCAGTCGGTCATGTGCTGGGCACACGCGACATCGCGTTGCTGGCGGGGCTAGGGCGCGCTGAGGTTAACGTCAGGCAACGGTTGCGCGTCGCGTGTCTTTCGGTCGGATCTGAACTGATCGAAGTGGGCACCAAACTGGGCCGTGAAGAAATGCACGACTGTAACCGACCTATGCTGAAGGCAGCATTGAACAGGGAATGGATAACCTATCTTGATCTTGGTTTGATCCGGGACAACCCCCGTTCGTTCAAAGACGCGTTGCCGCTCGCTGCCGGGGCCGCCGACGTTGTTATCGTTTCAGGCGGTACCTCAGGCGGCGTGCAATCGACCCTCGGCGATGCCATTTCAGAGTTGGGCGGAGAGATTGCGGCTCGTAATGTCGCGATGAAACCGGGTAAACCGCTGATGGTCGCGAGTTTGAACGGGTCGCTCTGCCTTTGCCTGCCCGGCAATCCGGTATCCGTGACCGTTTTACTGGAAGTTTTGGGCTGGGACTTGCTGCGCGCGCGATCCGGCATCACCGACGCCCCCTCCGGCCCAAAGACGGCGATTGCCGGGTTTTCGATGCTCGGCAGACCCGGACGTGCAGAATACCCATTGGTGAATGTTGAGAAGATCAGCGACGATGGAACCCCGGTTCTTCGCCTCTCCCCCGGTGCCAATGCGGCTAACCTGAGACGCTTAGCGGAGGCCGACGGATTTCTGCATACTGCGCCGGACAATGCCGATATCAAAAAGGGTGATCCGGTGGTCTGGAGTCCGTTCTAACAGCGGCGGGCTTAGCCTGACATCAGCTCGCGATTTGACGTGGCATCGCGCGGCTGGCACTGCGCGGTTTTTGAATGGCTGAAACAGCAATGCGATCCGATGGAATTCGGATGGAGACGGTCGTTCCGACACCTAATTCGCTCTCAATGGTGAATGTGCTGTCGCATCGTTCGAGAATACCACTGACAATGGCGAGTCCAAGACCCAGTCCGGTATTCGCCGCGACGTAGCTGCTGCGCTTGGCCTGATTAAACGGTTCGTGAATTCGCTTGAGATCTTCCCTTGAAATTCCGATTCCCTGATCGGCGATCCGCAAGACAACAGTGCCATCGGCTTCGACGCTGAATGAGATGCAGACGGTTGTGCCGGGTTCGCTAAATTTCATCGCATTGGTGATGATGTTGATGAAGACTTGGTTCAAGCGATCAGCGTCCGTCAGCATCGTCATATTGACGTGCTGGAACCTCGACGACAAAGCGACATTGATCGACTTTTCCTGAGGCTCGCAGGTGGTGATGACACGTTGCAATGTCTCAGGGATCGAAACGTACTCTTCGTTCCAATGCATCTTGTCGACATCCAGGCGCGAGAGATCGAGCAGGTCATCAATGTTCGCGTGGAGGAGCTTTCCGCTGAAGTGAATGTCCCGAATGTACTGACGATAGGCATCCTGCTCGATCCGGCCAAAGATTTCGTTGTCCATCATTTCGGAGAATCCAACGATGGCGTTCAACGGGGTGCGCAGTTCATGACTAACGTTGGCGAGCAGATTGCTCTTGGCTCGATTGGCTCTCAAGGCTTCGTCCATTGCTCGCGAGAGGTTCACTTCATTGATCGCGTGTTCGCGCTGCAGGCGTTCGCGAACCAAAGACCCGATAAGCACGGAGACAGTCGTAATCCAAATGACGAAGGCATTGGTCAAATAGACGTTCAAGGGCATCTCAGCGAACACCGTCGTCGGCCAGTAGATCAACGCGACCATCGCGCAGAAAGCGGCTTGCGTATAAAACCGAGGCAAAAACAAGCTGTGGCCGTAGATCATCGCGGCAGAAATGATGAAAGGATAAGTCTCTGCGACAGACGCAGGACCGACGAGCGTCATAACGGTGCCTGAGGCGATAACCACGATGCCGAATAAGCTCAGCAAAATTTCACGCATGACCGCGGTTTGCGGTCGACAAAAGAAATATGTGACGATTGTTACGGCGACGACACTGGCGGCGCGGATGCAGAGCAAAAGCGGCGTGCTCTCTCCTCCGGCAACGATGTCCAGAATACCAAGACCGCTATACAATATGATCGCGCACAACATGAAGAACTTGCGAAACGCGAACCGACGCGTGTCATGCCGTTGCCAAAACACATCTTCGTCGGCGCGCGTCGGGAAAGACGGAAGCCATAGTGCATGCACAAATGAGTTAGCTCGTTGGAACATATTGATACGATTAACGGGCTATTCGTATTTTTATGGTTAACGTTTTGTAATAATCCCGTAAAAGTTTAGCAGTATTTGACTGCACTTAAATAACGAGGAAGCGTGCGAATACCTCGGTTTACGCACCGGTGCGCTTCCTTTCCTCGTAAATCGAGGCTACTTCGGTCGTTCGCTTTTAAACGTCCACGTCCGATGCGCAGTAAACGTCAAGGCGAAGACGAGTCCTGTCGTGATGACCTGCGCGATGAGATAAGGCAGCGCTCCGGCTCCGTGCAACACCGCCATCAAAACCGTATTCACTCCTAAGGCCACTGCGGCGACGATCAAATATCGAGAGATCGTGTTGCGGTGCGGCGTATCAGCGTTGAAGGCAAATCGGTAGTTTAATTGATAGCCTACGATTGCCCCAACAAGCGCCCCCACGGCGGAGGCAGGCACGACCGTCAATAGATGCGTCTCAACCAACGTCACAAGGACGGCATAATGGCATAACGTCGCAAATGCTCCGACACCCAAAAAGGCAATTGCTTGTCGCAAGATCAACGGCATGACAGTTCAACTTCCGGCACGGTGAAGAATACCGCGTGCGGCATCTTTGAGATTTTGCCATAATAGTGCGTTGAACGTCAGAACAACATCGCTCTCGCCAATGGCAATCGGAACCGCGCGGAAAATATCCTGATGGCGTTCAATGAGGACGGATTCGCCATTCACTTGAGCTTGCCAGCCGGGATAGTCAAATTCGGCTAAAACGAGAGAACCGGCCTTGGGTGCGGTAACACTCAGCCGCAGTTCCGTATGGCCATAGTGTTCAAACCTAACGGTACCTTCTAGCGGATTTCCTTCGGTATCAATCAAAGTCGCGCGCGCTTGTGCATTGGGATTGGCGTAGACAAAGGCCGTCCGCCGTCGGCGTTTCACTTTGTCGATCAGTTGAAATCGGTCCGCGTCAATTGTCGGATCGATTTCCTCGATTGGTTTCCCGGTGACGATGTAGCGCAAGCCCAAACGATCTGTCATCGCACTGTTATATCCGGTCATTCGTTCGCCCCACTTGCGGATATTGGCGGCGCTGTTTTGCATATCAGGGCCAATGTATCGTTCAAAGCTCTCAAGGCGTATGGGGTTGTATCCAAGAAGATTCGAAATCCCGTCCACCTGTCCAATATTCTGAACGGTATGACCAAGACCCAATAACTCGACCCGCCAAGGCGCACCGTTGGGGTCCGGTTCGGCCAACAGCGCCGGGAGTTGAGAGAAGAACGGATCGTTTTCGGGTGTCTCCATCGGTTGATAATGCGGAGGTCGCCACGCGCTTAGAATGGTTTTGGAGTTGAAGTAGATCAAATCTCCGCTGACCCCGACAAATAAGAGGGTCAGCGCAAGCGTTCGCCATCGATCCGACCTTCGCGCCCAAATGATGAGCGCCGCGAATCCAATCGAGAGCGCGCCGAAAAGCGCTATGTCATGCATTAGCTCATCGATGCGCTCAAAAGATGCGGAGATAAACACGAGCGGGGTGATCGCAACCATCAACAGACTTACGGCAAGGATCGTTGAGCCACGTTCAGGTTGAACCCGGGGCAGGGTCAAAGCTCGATCCAGAAAAGCGCCGACGATCAGGCTTATAATGATGCCGAATATGAATAACGCGTCTGAAGGTCGTCGAAATAAATCGACGCCCGGTACCCAATGATACAGTACTTCGAACACGGGCGTATAACGCCCGAGCGCATAGATTAGAGACATAACTGCCATGATGGACAAAAAGCGGATACCCGGCGCAAGCAGCTGTCGCCGTGCGACGCCAATCCACAAGATCAACAGCGATGCCAGCGTTCCTCCGTATAGGTAGATCATACCTCGGTGAATCTTTAGGGTGAAGTCACCCCACGTTTTGGACGCTGGCCCCCAGTGAGCGCCGAACTTCTTGAACGAACCAAAATACTCCGGAAATAGAAAGCTCGACATTTGCGATGGCGGTAGAGATTGCCAACTCGCGTCAATGTAACCGAAATTGGGTCGATTGCTTTGGCCGATGAGTTGGAACAGCAGCAACAGCGGCACAGCCGCCAAGAGCAGGGCGAAGGTTCCGCCGACGATAACGCTGCCATGACGGCGCAGTGCCATTGGCGCACGAAGATCTAGGCGTGAGAGCCAGTAGAAAAAAAGGAACAACGCGCCCAGAAAGGCAACATGGTTCCGGTCAATCAACAACAGCCCAAGCGGTGCGCCAAACGCTATGCCACGCCAGAATCCACCAAACTGAATGGCTGCTTCGAGACGCCACAGCGCAATTGCAATCCACATGGTGCTGACGGTCATCAACAGGTGTTCAAGCCGCACGGCGAGCGGCCCACTCATCATAAAGCTAATGGCCGCAATCAGTGACGCTTCATCGCGCCACCCCCGCAATCGCCCATAGGCGAAAATCGCCATCGCACCGATCAATAGATGCGCAAGATGCACGCGATCAACTAAGCGCATCGAGGGTTTATCGCTGAGAATTGCGGGCAGCCACATACTTGGCGTCCAGATCACTGATTGCGGGTCTGCAATCATCGGAAATCCACCGAAGTGATACGGACTCCACGATGGATCCTCGCCAGAATGCCATGCTGAAGCAACGAACCGGATCATGCCATAGAAATGGTTCTTGGCGTCGTAAGGGATGATGCGCCCATCAAAAAACCAAGGCCAGCAAAACGCAACCCATGCTGCCGTGAGGACGATGAGATATAGCAGAGTATAGCGGAAGGACGGTCTATTCAGCACGGATCAATCCCCGGAAAGCTTTGACCGGGGGCGCTGCTTCAACCGTCCCGACAGCCGCAGTGCTCGTTGCGGCAGGGCGACAGATCAAACAAGCCTTGTTCGAAAAACGGAGCACAAATTCTACCGGGATTGGACGTTAAGACGCGCGTCGGCGAGAGAAAGGTTTGGAAGACTCGCGGGGTTCAATCTCCGCTGCGGTCTCAAACCCAACCGTTTCAGTAATCAAATACAATGGTCGCTGCTTGACCTCGATGAGAACGCGGCTGAGGTATTCTCCGATAATGCCTAACCCCAGTAATTGCACGCCTGAGAAAAAGCAAAGCGCCACCATCAAGGATGCATACCCCGGCGTGTCGATGCCATAGGCCATCGTGCGTATCGTCAGATACGCGCCGTAGGCAAAGGATGGAATGGCCAACGACAAACCAATATAGCTCCAAATTTTTAGGGGAACCGAGCCAAAAGCTGTAATTGCATCCAGCGCAAATCGGCGCAGCAGGCGCGGGCTCCATCCTGACACGCCGTGATTTCGTGGTGCGACATCGAAGGGAACCGCTTTCCGGCGAAATCCAACCCAAGCGTAAAGCCCCTTCGTAAATCGGCCACGCTCAGGGAGGGATAGCAGCGCATCGGCAACCTTTCGATCCAACAAAATAAAATCGCCAGCTCCCTTCAGCAATTCTACCTCTGAAATCGCGGCAAAGAGCTTATAGAAGCCGATTTTGAATTTGCGGCGCAGCCAAGGCTCGTCATCGCGCGAGCGTCTGGTGCCGTAAACGATTTCGTGACCCTCCCGCCATGCATCAAAGAACGTTGGGATCAGTTCGGGGGGATGTTGCAAGTCCGCATCAATCTGTACGACAGCCTGACCCGAAGCATGTTCCAAACCTGCGCTGAGGGCAGCTTCTTTGCCAAAATTCCGGCTAAAGCAGACCAACTTGATCCGGGGGTCTTGGGCACTACACGCAGCTACCTTTTTCGGAGTATCGTCTCGACTGCCATCATCGACGATGATTACCTCACACTTAACATCCAATCCATCGAGTACTGGCATTAGACGGGCAAAGAGCAGCTCGACAGAGAGTGCCTCGTTAAAGGTTGGAATCACGACGGAGAGGACAATGTCTTCAGGTTGCGCAAGGCCGTCTGAGGATGAAATGAGATGGGCAGTCAGAACGTCACCTACTGATCGTGAATTCACACACTTCTGTGCTTTTGTTTCTATTGATCTCTCAAACCTAGCGTGCTTTCTCGCCATCTCATTTCAAAGTTCCGTGTGTAGAATTTTAAATGGGAACCTTCTTGGCACACCTTACGCTCTGCGCAGATGATTACGGACTGAACGCCGATGTGAACGACGCGATTCTGGCTCTCGTGCGCGCTGGTCGATTGAACGCCGTAAGCTGTATGGTGGTCGGTTCAGCGTTTGACGCCGCTCCCTTACTCGAAGCCGCTTCGCAGGCACCGTTTCCTATGCAGATCGGGCTGCATTTGACCCTGACAGAATATGCCCCGTTAAAGGAGATGCCCAATCTGGCGACAGCGGGAGTTCTTCCACCCGTCGGTTCGCTGTTGATCAAGAGCCATCTGCGCCGTGTTGATCGGATCGAAATTCGCCACGAACTCGAACGACAATTTCAAACCTTTGAACGTATGTTCGGACGCCCACCAGATTTCGTCGACGGGCATCAACATGTCCACATTTTCCCTGGTATTCGAGAGGATGTCATCAACCTGATCGCAGCGCGTCGGAATGAAAATGGAGCGAACGTAGGATGGGTCCGTTGTTGTGACGCTCCAACGGTCGACCTGATGGCGTTGTGTGCACCACGGGCGGTTCTGCTTGCTGTGATGGCAAGACGACAGCGTTCGTTACTTCGGCGTGCAGGTCTCGACAGTAACGAACGGTTCTATGGCGTTAACAAGTTTGATCCCAAACAATCGTACCGGTCCTTGATGCAAAGCTGGTTGAGGTTGGTGGCAAAGCGTTCAAGTCCTGCTTTAATTATGTGTCATCCGGGGCAGGAAAGTTGCAACCCCGACGATCCGATTGCGTTGCGACGAGTGAATGAGTTTACCTATCTAGCGAGCCGTGAATTCGCAGACGATCTCGCGGAGTTTGGTTTGAGTCTAGACAAGCAATAGGCCGACGAGGTCGTCGCCTGTCCAGAACCCGCGTCTGGTTTTTATGTTGTATCTTTCCGCTTCACGGCAGCATGGTTCTCCCAGAACGCGACCGCCTTATCATAGGCGGCTGGATCAATCGCGACGCCCGATCCGCCTTCGCTTGGCCCTAGCGCGTTACGGAGCTGAGTGATCGGCGGCATCGGTGGTTCTTCTGGCTTCAGAACCCCGAGGGTACTGACGATCCCCCAATCACAATCCGGCACGTCTTCTGGGAACGCCTCAGCTTCGACCAACAATTGTGCGTGGCTGTACAGGATCACATCGAAGTGGGTCGCGACGGGCGCTTCGATGTCTTCGAACCATCGCTCCAGTACCGCCAATTCGCCCGCGCGCCGCGCGAGGTAGCCCGATTTCAGCAGTGTCCGGTTCTCATCGGTGATGGGCGCAAAACCGCACCGCGTTTGAGACGGATTCTCTAAAAACAGATGTTTGCAGAACGGCGCATAGCCGTCGATCAGCAGCGCCCCATCTGCAACGGCGCGATTGCATTGCGCGACCAGTTCATCCGGCTCGACTCCGACGATCCGCGTGCCGCTGGCCCCGGGTTCCCAATTACGGCGAGCAAAAGCGGTGAGGGCGATAACCGGGGTATTGTTCGTCACGGCGGCGTGTCTCCAACGAATTACAAGACCATCTGTTTAACGGATGGCCTTGCAAGGGTGAACCCTCCGCGCGTTGTTTACGCGGCTTCGCTGATGGCATGACTCGTTGTGCCAGATGCGGCGAGAACGCTGTCCGCCACGATCTCTGCGGTCGCTGCCGACAGCGTCCACCCGAGATGCCCGTGTCCAGTGTTATAGAACACGCCGGATTTATTTCCTGCGCCCACCTTTGGCATCATGCTCGGCATCATCGGGCGCAGGCCCGCCCAAGGCACGGCATGTTCCGTCGAGACCGCTGGGAACAGCTTCTCACACCACTTCACCAGGGGAACGATCCGGTCGTTCCGAATGTCACGGTTGGCCCCATTAAACTCGGCGGTCCCAGCAATGCGAAACCGATCTGCGCCGAGGCGGCTGGTCACGATCTTTGCGCCATCATCCAATAGGCTCACCCAAGGCGCCGCTGCTTGGCTTTCCGCGTCGTCAAGGTTCACGGTGATTGAATAGCCTTTCACTGGATAGATATTCACCCGATCGCCCAAGGCCGCCGCCAACCCGCGTGAGCGCACACCGGCGCAAACCACGACACCATCAAACATCGCCTCGTGCGCGTTGCCATCGATCTCCCAACCAAGATGCACGCCGTCAGAGGAGTGACTGATCACCTCGACCATCGCGCCATATTCAAAATGCGCACCGCGTTTTCGACACGCCTCGCCGAGCCCACGGCTGTATTCATGAATATCGCCAGTGAAATCGCTGCGCGTATAATACCCACCATGAAGGCCAGCGGGTAGAGCGGGTTCAAGGGTACGCATTTCTTCAGGGCCGACCGCCTCGCGCCGCAAGCCGCCCTCCGCGAGTAAGGCGTTTACCTTCGTCGCGTGTTTGAACTCTTTAGCGTTATCGTAGACGTGCAGAATGCCGCGTTCTTCGCAGTTAAAGTCAAACCCTTCCCGGCGGGCGTGGTCCTTTAGGTGTTCACGCGCAGCAATGGCCAGCCGCACTGTCTCGACGGTATTGCGCTTGTAGTGGGGGATGTTCGACATGAACTCGGCCATCCACGAATATTTGTGCCAGCTCGGCTTGGGGTTCACCAGCAGAGGCGCGCCGGGGCTGAACATCCATTTCATGCC
>CAZXMX010000105.1:0-11246 GCA_964641645.1 uncultured Neomegalonema sp. | reverse complement strand
TGAAGGGTTACGACCAAACGCTCGCCGCGCGGCTCGATCCAACCGCTGCGATGCTGCAAGTCCTGCACGACAAAGTCCGCGCCAATCCCAAACGTATGGTCTTTGCCGAGGGCGAGGATGAACGAGTCATTCGCGCTGCGGTCTCTTATGCTCGTTCTGGTTTGGGCGAGGCTATCCTTATTGGCCGCGAGGACGAAGTCCACAAAAAGTCGCAGCGATTGGGGCTTGAAGGAACCGATGAGCTGACGATCTTGAATGCGAGGTTGTCCGATCGTGTTCCTGCTTACACCGATTATTTCTACAAGCTGATGCAACGGCGGGGGCGCCTCGAACGCGATGCGCAGCGCATGGTGCAACAGGATCGCCACACTTTCGCGGCCTGCATGCTCGCGCTTGGCGATGCCGATGGGATGGTCTCGGGCGTGACTCGGAAATCCGCCGTGGTGCTGGACCGCGTTCAGGAGGTCCTCGACCCTGAGAACCAAAAGTTCGTGATTGGCGCAACGGCGGTCGTTGCACGAGGCCGAACCGTGCTGGTGGCCGATACGGTTGTCCACGAGATGCCAACAGGCGAGGAAATCGCCAACATCGCCGAAGCCGCCGCAGGTGCAGCCCGAAAAATGGGGCTAGAACCACGCGTCGCCATGACATCCTTCTCGACCTTCGGTTACCCCGAATCTGAGCGCTCAGAGAATCTGCGCAAAGGCGTCAAGATCCTTGAAGAACGCGGTGTCGATTTTGAATTCGATGGCGAAATGGCCGTTGACGTTGCCCTTAACATGGACGCGATGGCCAACTACCCGTTCTGCCGTCTCTCTGCACCTGCCAATGTGCTGGTTATGCCTGCGCGCCACTCCGCTTCGATCTCGACAAAGATGTTGAACGAAATGGGCGGATCGACCCTCATCGGACCGATCCTTGTTGGCATGGAACAACCCGTTCAGGTCGCCAGCATTACCGCGAGTGTCTCCGATATCGTGACCATGGCTGTCTTCGCCGCTGGGGAGTTCTAACGCTCTGGCATGCGTGATCGTGGTTACGATTGGACTACTCAAAGTGTACCTAATTAACGCAGTTTGATCGGAGAAAATTAGGACATTCCGTGCACCTTCTGCGGCGATAAGTCTTTCCGGTTTGATGAGCGCAAGCGCGAATTTCAAACCCGAATGACACGGCAGCCCAGTGGAGTTCGCGCCTGATGTTCAGATTCATCTATTCCAGCACGCTCACCGTTCCAATGAACGAGAAGCTTTTGGATGACATCGTGAGCACCTCGGTCAGGAACAACAGTCAAATCGGCATCACCGGCATCCTGCTCTTTGCTGAAGGCCAGTTCATGCAGGTCCTTGAAGGGCCGAAGCAATACATCGAAGTGACCACTCAAACGATTTTGAGCGACACGCGCCACACAGGTGTCCGGACACTCTTTCAAGGTGGCGCGGGCGAACGGTCATTCCCTGACTGGCACATGAAAGCGGCGCTTCCAACGGCAGAGCAAATCTCCGCTGCACGAGAAATCGGGACGGCGAAAGCAATCTTTGATACGATGCCAACGCCCTATCCACCGGAGATCGATTTCTTCATTCGTGGCTTTTTTGACGGGCTTAACGCGAACGCAGCTTAATCCAAGTTTTGAGGATCTTCTTATCCTTTGTCAGGGTTAACCCGATATCGAAAGTCACAATGGCTCGCGCCACCCATAATCGTTTGTGTGCGTTCAAGCTCGATATTCGGGTTATAGCCCGTACAGAACGTCCCATCGCGATTGCAGGATAGTAGATGCCCAATATCGCCGATACCCATCGACCGATACATCTCGGCATAGCGACAGCGCGTGACGTTGTAGTGGACCTCCGTCTCGGTCTCTTTCAACATCTCAACTTCCAGCGCGCCGTTGGCTTTCCACTGCGGCAGTAAAGCGTGAAAGCTCTCAAGGCTCGTCTCGCCGCCCTCGCCTTCGGCATAGGCTCGTCCCTGCGCAATCGAGTTCTTGATGATTGCGTCTCCGACAATCTTCTTCGCGCGATCTTCGCCCAGTTCCGCGACCATCTCATCATAGATCGGTTTGATAATGTTGGCCTCGATGCGACGTTGTTCGAGGATCGGCAGGTCGGTCTTGGACATGGATATCTCCGCTTTGGCTCAGAGCAGCCTAACGGCACAATGCACGCGGCGAAACAAAACATCTCGGTTCGCCGACTGCCTTGTTCATTGGAGTGCTATTCCTTTAGCCGCGGTGGTTTTGACGCTGACTATCTTGCGGTCTGAGGGTCTTTCGCAGAGAGACTCCGCCCGAACCACCCACGCTTCGCGATCGGCTCACCAACATTCAAATGCTTCAGGTATCGCCGCTCGATTAGGCGGAACAGAAACACAAGCATGTAGGTGATACACAGATACAGGAACGCGGCGGTCAAAAACCCTTCGTAGGCGACGTAGTATTTTCCATTGAGCGTGTACCCCGCGCCGAGGATATCTTGGATGGTGATCGTACTCGCCACAGCGGAGCCATGCAGCATGAAGATGACCTCGTTTCCGTATTGCGGCAACGCACGGCGGAAGGCCGATGGCAAGTGGATCAGCTTCCGGACTTGCTTCTCGCTGAGGCCCATCGCACGCGCCGCTTCCAGTTCGCCCTTTGGCGTATTTTTCAACGCACCGCGCAAAATTTCGGCAACATAGGCACCGGAGTTGAGCGAAAACGCGATCAGCGCGCACCACCATGCACTCCTCAAGCTGGGAATAAAATCGCCCGCGCAAATTTTCCATTTCAGAATGCGATCAACATGTGGCGTGAACCAAAGATCACGCATCGTATCAATCTGCGCGAGGGTCCAATCGATATTGATGCAAGCCTTGCGTAGCTCGACGGGCGCGCGCCAGAACCACGTCTCGCGGATCACTTCAAACTGACTGACCCCATAGTAAATCAGGTAGGTCTGCACCAAGAGAGGCGTCCCTCGAAACACATATACATAACCCTGGGCAAACCAGCCAACAGCGCCGCCACGCAGCATGGCAAAGGCAATCGGGATCGCGATCAACGCACCGAAGAACAGCGCAAGCGCCGTCAAGTGCAGCGTCATCCAGATCCCTTCGACGAAGAGATCCCAATGCTTGAGAGGAAGATCGAGATTCACGTCGCCCACCGATCCGAGCGCCGCTCTAACCATTTAAAGATGTTCTCGCTGATGATCGTCAGCGCGAGATAAAAGATCAGCACGAGCAGCATGTAGAAAAACTGCTCTCTCAGCGATTTGCCGACCGTGTCAGCGATGTTGACGATATCCTGCAATCCAATCACGGAGACAACCGCCGTGGATTTGACCAAGACTTGCCAGACATTCGCATACCCGGTCAGAGCGGCCCTCAGGAGCTGCGGCGCCAACACTTTCCAGAAACAAACCATCGGCGAAAGACCCAGCGCCCTACCCGCATCCATCTGACCCCGAGGCACGGCAAGCCAAGCCCCACGAAAAGTCTCCGTCAGGTATGCGCCATAGATAAAGCCAATCGCGATGACGCCTGCGAAAAATCTCGAAACTTCGATGAGCTCAAACCCAAGGCTGCTCATGATGAGGTTCAGCAAGCGCTGCCCCCCATAGTAAATCAGCAAAATGAGCACGAGATCAGGAACACCGCGAATCAAGACGGTGTAGATATTCGCGATCCCTCGGGCGATGCGCCCACCCCCGACTTTGGCCCAAGCACCCAGCAACCCCAGCGCCGTCGCAAGGACAGACGCAATGACGGCCAGAAGAATAGTGACTTTCGCGCCCTTGATCAGCAGGTCCGTATATCCCCCTACCCCGTGAAACATCATCGCGTATAGCAACGCAAAAACAGCCAGCGGCGGCAGGACACGGCGCAAGAACAAGGTCAGATTTGATTGAGGCTCAGGCGTCATACGGCACAATCAAAAACTCCCCCCGCATCGCGGAGGGAGGAAGTCGCGTTTCTAAGCGTCGAAAAATGCGCACTCAGTAGATCAGGAAGTCGAAATACTTTGCGTTGATAAACCCGTACTTTCCATTTTCGAGGATCGATGAGATCGCGCCTGTGAGCGCGTATTTCAAAACGACGTCTTCCTTACGAACCCCGATCCCGGCTCCTTCGCCATGATACTTCGGGTTCGAGAAATCTGGTCCGATGAACCCAAATCCTTTGCCATTGTCCGTATCCAAAAAGCCGTCTTTCGCGGCAACCGAGTCTTGCATAATCACGTCAAGGCGACCGGCTACGAGATCAAGATACACTTCGTCTTGCGTCGCATAGAGCTTCAACTCGACATCTGGAAACTCGCCTTCCATGAAGTCTTGGTGCGTCGTTCCGCGTTGAACCCCAACAACCGCATCGGCGAGACCGTCGGCCGAAATCTCGATGTCTGAACCTTCTGCAGCCACAAATTTAGCTGGGGTTTGATAGTATTTAGCGGAAAAATCGATCCGTTCTTTACGTTCTTCCGTGATCGACATGGAGGCGATAATGGCGTCGCACTTCTTTTCGAGCAGCGCAGGAATTATGCCGTCCCATTCCGTCGCATTGATCTCGCAGGTCACACCCATCTCGTCACAGAGCGCATTAGCGATATCGATGTCGAAGCCTTCGAGGTTCCCGGCTTCATTGGTGAGGCTGAATGGAGGGTAAGCGCCCTCGGCACAGACCTTCAGCGTTTCAGCTTTTGCCGCGCCTGCCATGAGGACCATCGCGGTTGCGAATGCTGTAATTGTTCGTTTCATTTATGAGACTCCCCTGAATTGTTCTTAAAGGTCCGCATAGGAACGCGGATTTGTCAACGAAACCGGGTCAAGTCAGCCCTGTCCCGCTTTTCGCCGAAAGCTGTTCGGCGGATAAACGCCGAGAATCCTGATGTAATCGGTAAAATACCCAAGTTCCTCCAGTGCCCGCGCGACGGGAGGGTCTTCAGGGTGGCCATCAATATCGGCAATGAACTGAGTCGCCGTGAACGATCCGCCCAGCATGTAGCTTTCCAGCCGAACCATGTTGACGCCATTGGTGGCGAACCCGCCCATCGCTTTATAGAGCGACGCTGGCAAGTTCTTCACACGAAAGACAAAACTGGTTACCGCAGCCGTTCCCGGCTCGGCTTCGATCTTCGTTCGCGAACACACCAAAAAGCGCGTGGTGTTGTGGGCGGCATCCTCAATATCAGACGCCAAAGCCTTCAAACCGTAGACTTCGCCCGCCAAAGTCGATGCGACTGCAGCCCTGCTCGGGTCTTGCGACTCAGCTACGAGTCTTGCCGATCCCGCTGTATCTGGACCCGGTATCGCCTGAATTTTATGCAAATTCAGGAATTTACGTACTTGGCCAAGCGCAACATTGAGGCTCTCAGCCGTTTTGACGCCCTCAAGAGTAGCGTCTGGCAACCCCAAAAGCTGCATTCTGATCGGCAAAAAGTGCTCGCCAATCACGTAAAGCCCTGATTCCGGGAGCAAATGGTGGATATCTGCCACCCGCCCATAGAGCGAATTTTCAACGGGGAGCATCGCGAGCCGCGCCTCTCCACGGCGCACCGTGGCAATCGCTTCCTCGAACGTTGGGCATGGCACCGGCTCCATGTCGGGGAAGACTTCAGAGCACGCTTGATGCGAAAACGCGCCCATTTCGCCCTGAAACGCGATGCGATTGGCGGCATCGGCGGTTTCGGAAGCGGCGGAAGACGCGGTTTCTTGACGCATAATCTCTCTCGTTATGGAATTTAAGAAGATGCGTGCGCTTATAGACTTGCAGGCGGGGACGGGAAACCGCTAAAACGCCGCCGATTGAAGCACTAAACCGCGAAGCCGCTGCCAAGGGCGCGTTCGCTTTAAGGATTTTCGATGGACGAGTTAGAACTCAGCAAGATCGTTGGCGTCGGTTGCGCTGCAATGCTCGCATTTGTTGGTTTGACCGAGGTTTCGCACGGCATCGTGTCGGTGGATAAGCTGGAAACGCCCGCCTACGCCATCGAAGTCGCCGAAGACGAAGGTGCCGTGGAAGAGGAAACTATCTCCATCGCCGCCCTAATGACCGGTGCAGATGCCGCAGCGGGCAAGAAGGTCTTCAATAAATGCTCATCGTGCCACAACGCCACGTTGGATGGTGCAGCGAAGACCGGCCCGAACCTTTGGGGTATCTTGGGCCGCGATATCGCGAGTACGGACGGTTTCGCCTACTCTGCCGCCCTCGACGGACTGGATGGGGACTGGAATTGGGAGAACTTAAACGCCTTCCTAACAAGCCCGAATTCCTATGCAAAAGGCACGAAAATGAAGACTTTTTCGGGTCTGAAGAAAGACGCGGACCGGGCAAACGTCATGGCATGGCTGAACGCTCAAAGCGACGCTGGAATTGCGCTGCCCACCGAATAATTACCAAACCAGATCAATCACTTGATACCGATTGGCCGCCCGTTGAGGCGGCCTTTTTCGTTCTTGTTATCGAATGTGTTGGTACTCGCCATTCTTTTGCCCCGCCGGTCCGATGCCATCATCGTAATCGCGTGAAACGATCGCAGTGAGCCATAATCATTGCATCGGCGCGGAATGGCAGGATATTACAGCGTAAAAGGGAGACGAGCATATGATCCTCGACCGGCGACAGGCGACACGACTTCTTTTGGCAAGCGGTGCGGCAAGCACGGCCTCGCTCGGAATTCCCGGGATGGCCTTTGCGAAAGAAGATGTGCATCGCTCGCACGGCACAACGCTGCTCGGTGAACTCAATTATCCAGAGGATTTTAAGCATTTCGACTACGTCAATGTCGATGCCCCGAAAGGCGGAACGGCCAGGCTGGCCGCGATCGGCGGTTACGACAGCTTCAATCCTTTCATCGTGAAGGGTGATCCTGCGACTGGATTAGGCTCAATCTACGATACGCTCATGACGACCGCGCTCGACTCCTCGTCGACCGAATACGGATCACTGGCTGAGTGGATCGAATACCCCAACGATTATTCTTCGGTGACCTTCAAAATGCGCGAAGAAGCGCGCTGGCATGACGGAACGCCAATCACGCCCAAAGATGCGATTTTCTCCTACAATCTGCTCACGAGCAAAGGTCAGCCGTTTTATCGCTTCTACTATCAGAACGTCGAGAAAGCGGAGGATTTAGGCGACAACGTCTTACGCTTCACTTTCAACGAAAAAAACAACCGCGAGCTGCCCCACATCATGGGGCAATTGGCCATCCTCCCCGAGCATTTTTGGAAAGACCGAGACTTCACGAAATCCTCACTCGAGAAACCTCTCGGCTCGGGGCCCTACGAAGTCGGCACCTTCGAGACAGGCCGCTTTATCGAATACGATCGGGTCGCAGATTACTGGGGTAAAGACCTCCCGGTGAATGTCGGGACGAATAACTTTGGCAAGCTACGCTATGAGTATTTCAAAGACCCGAACGCGGCGTTCGAAGCTTTCAAGGCAGGGCAGCTGGATCTGCGGCAAGAAAATAGCTCGATCAACTGGGCCACGCGTTACGACTTCCCGGCGCTTGAGGACGGCAAAGTCCTTAAGCAGGAAATCAAGACCGACGGGCCAAAGACCTCACAAACTTTCACTTTCAACACGCGCCGCGAAAAATTCGCCGACGTCCGCGTGAGAGAAGCGCTGGCACTTGCATTCGACTTTGAATGGACAAACAAAGCGATTTTCTTCGACCAATACGCCCGCCCCACCAGCTATTTTCAAGGCACGAACGATCTAATGTCGTCGGGAATGCCTGAGGGCCGCGAGTTGGAAATCCTCGAAGAGTTTAAAGATGATCTACGCCCAGAAATCTTTACCCAGCCGTTCGAAATGCCAATTTCTGACGGGAGTGGACGCCCTAATCGGCGCGTCCTTCGACGCTCTAAAAAATTGCTCGAAGAAGCGGGTTGGCGCGTCAAAGAGGGCAAACTTGTCGATGCCGAAGGTAAGATTTTTTCCGTTGAATTTCTCTACAGGTCTTCGCAACAAGAACGGGTGATCGCTCCTTTCGTGAAAAACCTCGACCGCCTTGGCATCGACACGAAGCTTCGACTCATTGACCCTGCGCAGTACGTTCGCCGCATTGAAGATTACGACTTCGATATGGTCATTGGCGGGGTTAGCAATTCTTCATCCCCTGGAAACGAGCAACGGGATTTCTGGGGCAGTGATGCTGCCGATGCCCAAGGTGGTCGTAACTTGGCCGGCGTGCAAAGCCCCGTGGTTGACGCTCTGATCGATAAACTGATCTTCGCCAAAAATCGCGAAGAGCTCGCCGCCTATACACGCGCATTGGATCGCGTTCTGCTCTGGGGTCACTACGGTGTTCTCGAACTCTATACGCCAACCGAGCGGGTCGCGTGGTGGCATGAGAAGGTTACGAAACCGGAGAACACGCCATCACACAGCATCGGATTCCCGACTGTCTGGTGGTCGTCGGAGCCAGACGCATGATTGCTGATGTGCGCGCGAAACACCAAAGATCGCGCCAACACTGGATATCCGCTGCGGCTGTCGCCTTCGCGAGTTCGATCGCATTCGGCCCGGCAGCCTTTGCCGATGCCGTGCAAACGGGATACGGGCTGTCCGCTTTTGGGGACCTAAAATACGATCGCGACTTCGAGCACTTTGATTACGTCAATCCCGAAGCCCCAAAGGGCGGGTCGTTGCGCACGACCTCCGTGCTCGCGAGCCAAACCTTTGACAGCCTCAACGCCTACATCCTCAAGGGTGATCCCGCGGATGGGATGGCGGACCCGTTCAATCTGATTTTCGACAGCTTGATGGTTCGTGCCTATGACGAACCTGATTCAGTCTACGGACTGGTCGCAACCCATGCGGAGTTCATCCCCGGCGGCGACTGGGTCGTTTTTGAAATGCGGGAAGACGCCGTATTTTCCGATGGAACGCCAATCACCGCCGAAGATGCTGCTTTCACCTTTGACCTGCTGAAAGAGAAAGGCCATCCGGCCTATCGCCTGCAATTGCGGGACGTCGAGAGCGCCGAAGCCCTGTCGCCCAATCGCGTAAAATACAACTTTGCGAAAGATGCGCCGAAGCGCGACTTGCCGATGTTGGTGGCAACGCTGCCAATCTTCTCGAAGGCGTATTACACCGAGAACGATTTCACAGAGTCTTCGCTCGACATCCCGCTCTCTTCTGGCCCTTACAAAATTGGGCAGGTCGCCAGAAACCGGTCGATTACCTACGAGCGGCGAGACGATTACTGGGGCAAAGATCTACCGGTGAATATCGGACGCTTTAATTTTGATAAGATTGTTTTTGAGTATTTCCGCGATGCGGAGACGGCCTTTGAAGCCATGACCGCTCAAAAACTCGACCTACGCGAAGAGTTTTCGTCGAAACGTTGGGGAACACGTTACGATTTCCCGGCTCTGGAATCCGGCGACATCAAAAAGGGAGTCATCCCCGACCTCCGACCCGCAGGCACGCAAGGGTACTGGTTCAACACACGGCGCGAAAAGTTCTCTGACCCGCGCGTGCGCGAAGCCATCGCGCTCGCCTTCGATTTCGAATGGTCGAACAAAACGCTGTTTTATAACCTCTATCACCGCACCGATAGCTTCTTTGAAAACGCGCCGTTTGAAGCCAGCGGCGAACCGTCCAAAGACGAACTTGCTCTGCTTGAACCCTTCCGAGGAAAGCTCCCTGAGACGGTCTTCGGCGAAGCCTATGTCCCGCCAGCAACCGATGGGTCAGGCCGCAATCGGCGTAATATCCGTAAGGCCATGAAGTTGCTGTCCGATGCCGGGTGGGGATTGGTCGAAGGAAAGCGCTTCAAGGACGGTGAGCAGTTCGAAATCGAATTTCTCGACGACTCCAGTTCCTTCGCGCGGATCACAGGGCCGTACGTCGAGAACCTCAAAAAACTTGGTATCGATGCGCGAATGCGTGAGGTTGACCGCCCTCAGTATCAACGCCGCGTCGAGGCCTTTGACTTTGATATTATCACATCACGTTTCAGTCTCTCGCTGACACCGGGCCCCGAGCTGCTCAACTTTCTAAGCTCAGAAGCCGCCGATAACGATGGCAGCTTTAACTTGGCGGGAATCAAAGACCCGGTGATTGACGCACTGATTGAAAAAGTAATTTCCGCAGACAATCGCGAGGACATGCAAACGGCGCTGCGGGCTCTGGACCGCGTGTTCCGTGCGGGCCGCTATTGGGTGCCGCAATGGTCCAAAGGCTCGCACACACTGGCATGGCGCGATCAATACGGGTTCCCGGAAAAGAAGCCCGCCTATGCACGCGGCATCCTTGATACGTGGTGGGCGAAAGAATGAAATCAGTTCAGGCAGGGACACACTAAATGGGCGCTTATATTCTTCGGCGCTTACTGCTGATTATTCCGACCCTGTTTGGCATCATGGCAATCAGCTTCGCCTTGATCCAGTTCGCCCCCGGCGGCCCTGTTGAGCAACAGCTCGCTCAACTGAGTGGTACTGCAGGGTCGACAACAGATCGCTTTACCGGCGGTGGGGCCGATACGCAGACGGCGAGTTCAAGTGGGAGCGGTTCAAAATATCGCGGCGCCCAAGGACTGGACCCAGAATTTGTTGCCGAAATGGAAGCTCAGTTCGGTTTTGTCGAATTAACTTGCGAACCGGGCTATGAAGGCAAGCGCTCTCCTTCGGCAGACGAATGCAAGGTCAAAATCGTTTGCGAGGCTGGATATACCGGCGAGCCCACCCTTGCCGCAGCCGAGTGCAGCAAAGTTTCCGTGCCCGTTTGGAAACGCTTCGTCACCATGATGGGGAATTACCTACAGTTCGATTTCGGTGAGAGCTATTTCCGCTCGGTTAGCGTCATCGATCTTGTTCTAGAAAAAATGCCAGTCTCGATCTCGCTGGGACTGTGGACGACCCTCATCGCGTATCTGATTTCGATCCCGATGGGCATTCGCAAGGCCGTCCACGAAGGATCAACCTTCGACACCGTTACGTCTGCCGTCATTATTGTCGGCTACGCGATTCCAGCCTTTCTGTTCGCGGTCATGTTGCGAGTCTTTTTCGCGGGTGGATCGTATTTTCAGTGGTTCCCGCTGAGGGGACTTCACTCAGACGAATACTTGGGAATGAGCTTTTGGGATGGGGTCACCAATCTGGGATGGTGGGCCGATTACCTGCATCACCTCGCCCTACCGGTCGCAGCAATGGTGATCGGTGCCTTCGCGACGTTGACGCTGCTGACGAAAAACTCGTTCCTTGATGAGATCAACAAGCAATACGTCTTAACGGCCCGCGCGAAGGGCCTCG
>CAZXMX010000104.1:5359-11343 GCA_964641645.1 uncultured Neomegalonema sp. | reverse complement strand
CTAAGGACTTGAATGAGCTTTGGGATTCATTTCGGCGAATTGGTCGCCCTGCATCGCGGCGAACAGGGCTTGAGCCAATCCGCCCTCGCGATCAAAGCCTTCAATGACGAAAGCCGTAAAGCCCGCATCTCTGAATTGGAACGCGGCAAGGTCGCCAACCCCGCGCAGGAGATTGTCGACGCCCTGACCGTGGCGCTGAACCTACCGCCCGATTCAGTTTCCGAATGCCGGACCAAGGGCCGGCAGCGGACCGGCGTGCTGACATTTGAGCAGCACGAAAAAAACATGCGCGACCGCGTGGCGGAGGCTGAAGCAAAAGTTCAGGCGGCGACCGACGCTGAACGTGCGGTGCTCGAACAGCAACTGAATGAGGCGCAAAAGCGCGCCGCCGACCTCGAAGTCGATTTTGCCCGCAAGCAAGCGGAGCTGGACTCGGCTCACGAGCGGCTGTCCCGCTTTCACAATGAAATGGAGGCCGACAAGATCGAGATCGCCAAGAAAGCGCTGGACGAGGGCGATACAGAAATGGCCGACGCCCTCTTCGAAGAGCTACAACAAAATCTCTCCGCTCAGGGCTACGAAATGGCGGCCGAGGCCGCAAAATTAGCCTATGAGCGTGGCCGTATCGCCGAGGATGACATCCGCTGGCGAGATGCGGATCAGCATTACAGCGAAGCCGCGCGACTGGCCCCGACGTATGAGAATCTGCTCAAGGCAGGAGAGCTTGCTAGGCGATGTGGCGACTATCGGCGCAGCGTGCGATACGAGGAACAGCTGGTTGAACTGGCCGAGGCGGATTTCGGCCCCGAAGACATTCGCACAGCAACCGCATTGAACAACCTAGCCGAAAGCTATCGTGCGCAAGGCCGCTTTGATGAGGCCGAACCGCTCTGTCGCCGTGCCATCGAAATTGGCGAAAAGACGCTGGGATTGGGGCATCCCCATATTGCAAGCTACATCAACAACCTCGGCGGATTGCTGCAAGCTACGGGGCGCTCGGACGAGGCCGAACCGCTCTATCGACGCGCCATCGAAATCGGCGAGAAAACGTTGGGGCCTGACCATCCCGATGTCGCCAATTGGGCGAACAACTTCGCCACGCTTCTTCAAGCGACAGGCCGATATGATGAAGCAGAACATCTTTACCGGTACGCTTTAGAGATTGGCCGGAAGATTTTGAGCGCGGAGCATCCCTACGTTGCAGGGTGGATGAGCAATCTCGCCTCCCTGCTAAGCGCTACTGCTCGTCGCGATGAAGCGGAAGAACTTCTTCGGAGAGCCCTGAGTATTGGCGAAAAAACGTTAGGTAACGATCACCCAGACGTGGCAACTTGGCGTGACAACCTCGCCAAATTTCTCAAAGACTCAGGCCGACTTGCAAAAGAACGAGCAAACCTCGACGACAATCGAGGCAGCGTGGCTACAGACGAGAAGCACGTACCTGAACCAACTGGAGAAAGCGCACGCAAACAGACCCTCGAAGCCGGAGTAAGTCCGGAACCGGCAATTCGCGACAACAAGATCGATGTGCGACCGAACCAGACGATAGACCAACCCATTGGCTCCCACGACTTTGCAGAATTGCCTGTACGGCAAACTTCAATAATTGACGGAATTTTAGAAGACGTCGGTGCAGGCGGAAACATCCCAGTAATCTGCATTGCCGCTTTGAAGCGATACCGCGCAGAACTGCTTGCGCGGGGCCCGCATCCAATGCTCGGTTTGTTGACTGACCAGCACCAAATCGTGCGCGATGAGTACCTTGCCTTAACCAGAGAAAAGTTCTTCGGAGATCCCCCCGGTGGTGGTCTCAGGAGGTCATTTTTAAGCTTTACGAAGAACCATAAATCGCTTGTTGCACACTACCCAAAAGATCGCGTTCCTGAAGAAAATCTAGCAGCGATCAATGTCCGCTATGATGATATCAACATCGAGATCCTCGAAAAACTAGTCGCAGATGTCTCTTTGTCAGTTGACGATTTGCACGAGGAGCAGGGGGCTAGCGATACGTTTAAAGACGTCGCCGGCATCATTGGAGCAGACGCGGTCGCTGCAGTACGAAGAATTCCCTCATTGGCAATGCAGCAAAATCGCAAGTTACTTGGCGATCCTGACGAACAATCGAGTGTTAAGCGCAGTATCGTGAAAGCTGCTGTCTTTGCTGGCGCATCTGCTGCAGTTCTGGGAAGCGGAGCGAGTATTGCTGGATATGTTGCACCCGGTTCTGCACCAAAACTCATGCAGGCTTTTTCTGAATTGGCGAAATACCTTGGTTCGTTCATCTGGTAGTTTGAACGAACCAACTATTTAAACCAACACTCCAACGGACCCTCCCGCCCATGAAACAAGCCACCGATTACCAGACCGAAGCCGACGCCCTCGCCGCCCTGCTCGCGCCACTCGGCGACGACGCCTTCAACACACCAACGCTGTTCAAAGGTTGGACCATCAGTGACGTGATCGGGCATCTCTATATGTTCGATGTCGGCGCGCTGATCTCTCTGCAAACCCCCGACGAAGTCGCCGATTTTTTCGCGCCGCTCAAATCCGCACTCAGCGGTGAGCAGACATTCGTGCAAGTGCAAAACCAATGGCTCGACGGCCTCACGGGACGCGCCCTCTTCGACACATGGTACGCCCACGCCGCGACGCTCGCCGACACCTTCGCCGGGGCCGATCCGAAACAGCGCGTGAAATGGGCGGGGCCGGATATGAGCGCGCGGTCCTCGATCACCGCGCGGCAGATGGAAACCTGGGCGCATGGGCAAGAGGTCTTCGACGCCCTCGGCCAGACCCGCATCGAGAGCGACCGCATTCACAACATTTGCCACATGGGTGCGGCGACGTTTGGGTGGAGCTATCTCAATCGCGGCTTACCTGTGCCGCCGACCCCGCCGGCCCTGCACCTCACCGCGCCCTCTGGCACGGTCTGGCATTGGAACGAAGAAACCGAAACCGACCGCATCACTGGCACCGCCGTCGATTTCGCCCGCGTGGTCACGCAAGTCCGCAACATCGCGGACACCGCCCTCGACGTTCAAGGCGACACAGCAACGGAATGGATGCAGATCGCGCAATGCTATGCGGGCAACCCGACCGATCCCCCCGCCCCCGGCGCGCGGCATCGCGCCTAACCGCTATTCCTCAACATACGCCTCGATGTCCAAGTTAAAATCGATGAGCGCCCCAACCGCGCCCAACCCCCACGTCATGCCATAATCGCGCCGGTCAATCTGGCCTTCGACAGAAAACCCGGCAGTGGTCCGCATCGTCAGCTCGTTCTCACCCACCCGCCGCAGGGTCGCATTAAAACGCTCCTCATGCGTTTCGCCCACCATCGTCAGGTCGCCGATCACCAGCGCATCGTTCCCCTCCAACAGCTCGATCTCTTTGGAAACGAACGTGATGGTCGGGTACTCTTTGACATTCAGCAGAGACTTGCCTTTGACCGCCTTGTCGCGCGCCGCGGAAAAGCTGAGAAAGCTGTCGGCTTGGATCGTGACGCTCACCTCGGCGGCTTCGGGGTCTTCGGGGTCGAAATCCATCTCCAGATCAAAGTCCGTGAACCGCCCTCGCACCAATGAAAACCGAAGGTGATCGACCGAGAAAATCAGGTGCGCATGGGCCTTATCCAACAGATATGGCTCGGCCCGCACCGCCGAGGGCAAGGCCAATCCGGCCAACAGACTTGCAATGATCAGGTTCCGCATGACGACACACCCCACGGCTCAGCCACCTTAAATCGTACCGCTGTTGCGTGGTTTTGGCTAGTATGGCTGCATGTCGCCCGCACTCGAAACCGTGTCCTTCGCGGATCGCCCTGATTTGATGGCCGAAGCTGACCGAATTGGCGGCGCGGCTTGGCCCGCCTTCATGCTGAACGATCCGGTCGCGATGGAAAACTGGGGGCGGTTGGTCGCGTGCTTCCCAGAATGTCAACTGATCTTGATGCAGGGTGAACAGATCGTCGCGCTGGCCAATGCGGTGCCGTTGCACCTTGATGCGCCGCTGTCAGCGCTGCCCGACCGAGGCGTCGACTGGGGCGTCGCGCAATCCCTGATCGACCATGCGGAGGGCAAACCCGCCAACGCATTGATGGGCGTTCAAGTCGTGGTCGCCGACGGGCACAAAGGCAAAGGTCTCAGCCGAACCGCAACCCTCGCCATGCTGGGTCTCGCCAAACGCAAAGGCATCGGCCAAGTCGTCATCCCCGTGCGCCCCAGTGACAAGCACCGCTTCCCGCTGATCCCAATGGCGGACTATATCGAGTGGCGGCGCGAAGACGGTCTGCCCTTTGACGGCTGGCTGCGCGTCCATGCCCGACTGGGCGGAAAGGTTTTGCACATCTGCGCCGAGTCCATGCGCATCCCCGGCACCATCGCGGAATGGTCCGAATGGACCGGCTTGGCCTTCCCCGGCTCAGGCGCGTATGTGGTGGATGGCGCATTGGTGCCGATCACCATCGATGTCGAGGCCGATACCGGCGTCTACGTGGAACCGAACCTCTGGATCGTTCACCGCACCCTCCCCGCTGGGTAGAGTCCCATTTCCTCGATACCGATCGACGTGAGTTTTGCCTTTTCCCGCAAAAACTGGTTTTTGTCAGAACGACCTCATCCAACCAACTGAGTGCACGCGTTGATCGGCGAGATGATCTCAATCCCAAGTCAGAGGTGATAGTGCACACGATACACCCCATCCTAAAAAAGTGTGTATAGATTAGGCGACGCGCTCAATAATCCATGCCTAAAACGAGATAACTATGCACGGTAACGTCAGCAGTGACATTCAATCGCTCATCGATCTTCATATTCAAAATCCGCAGGCTGAAGGCAGCTTTCGCGCAATCTTGATCCTGCTCGACAACGTGCCGGATAGCAGCATCGTGCGCGACGCATTGGATCAGATTGATCCCAAATCGGTTGTCGACGAAACTTTGCGCGATCGAGCCGCAGAGTTGCTGAACGGTGCCGATGCACCGAACATCGCAGCGAAATGGAAACCGCCAGCGGAACAGACGGATGAATCCAACATCGTCGCGCTCAACCGCGAAAGTGTGGCTCAGACTCTAGCCCCGAAAGGCTCGACCGGGATCGCATTTGATGACATTGGCGGGTTGGAAGACGTCAAAAAGCAAGTCCGCCGCAAGATCATTAATCCCTTCCAGAACAAGAAGGCCCTCTTCGACCGGTTTAAGCGCAAAGCCGGTGGTGGCGTGTTGATGTACGGGCCGCCGGGTTGCGGTAAAACCATGCTCGCTCGAGCCCTCGCGACGGAATGCAATGCGCGATTTTATGATGTGCGTGCCGCCGATGTGCTCGATCAATATGTCGGCAATGCCGAAAAGCGCATTGCTCAGATCTTCGCGGACGCCCGCGCCGCGCGCCCTGTCGTTTTATTCTTTGACGAGGTTGAGGCTCTGGCTCAACGTCGGCAATTTGAGAGCGGCGCAAAGGTCAACACCACCGTCTCGGCTTTGTTGACTGAAATGGATGGCTTTAGCGAAAACAATGACGGCATGCTGTTTCTTGGCGCAACCAATGTGCCATGGTCACTCGACAGTGCTTTTCGTCGGCCCGGTCGTTTTGACCGCGCCATTTTCGTACCGCCACCGGACATGGTCGCTCGCAAATTCATCCTCTCGACATTGCTTGAGGATCGTCCTGTCGAATCCGATCTCGATATTGGAATGCTGGTCGATAAATCGAATGGCTTTTCTGGAGCGGACTTGTCGGCACTGGTCGATACCGCCATTGATATTGCCATCGAAGAAAGCGACTCTGTCGACAATCTCGCGCCCCTGTCGAATGACCAGTTTACGGAGGCCTTTCGAGAGGTCAAATCTTCGGTCGGCGAGTGGTTGGGACAAGCGCGTAGCTTCGCCGAATACGCGAATGAAGGCGGGATGTATGATGACCTTGCTGCCTTTTTGAAGAAATACGCAAAATGAGCGCTGAGCTAAACACCGCACGTGCGCTGCTCAA
>CAZXMX010000104.1:0-5259 GCA_964641645.1 uncultured Neomegalonema sp. | reverse complement strand
AAGGTGAGTCAAACTCTACGCGAATACGGTGAAACCGCTACAGATCCGCAGTCGGTCAAAGAGCTCGGACTCGCACATCATCGAATCAATGATCTGTGGACCGCTCAACGTCTATTGCTGGAAGCACACCCACATTTTCCAAACGATGCCGAACTCAATGCGGCACTCGCGACAAATTACTTCCAGCTCGCCAGACCGGCAACTGCACGAAAATATGCGCGGCTGGCGCTGGCCACCAATCCCGCCGAACGGCGCATGGCTTTGTTGATGAAGGCAAGCTGGTTGCAATACTGGCCTCCGTTTTTCTTTATTACAGTCCTTTTTATGATCTATTACGCCATTGGCAGTTTGTTCGGAAAAATCGCTTCAAACATCGCGATCATCGTCATCATTTTTACGACAGGAAAGCTGTTTGATGTCTGGTACGATATTTTGAATGTCATGACCGAAATCAACATTGCTTCCTATAAGATAATTCCGTTCCTCGCTTGGATTGCGCTTTACACTGTATGCATGGCCCCCGATTTTTACAGTAAGCTGTTTGGGAAGAAAAAACCCGTCAAGCTTAAGAAGTTTTGAGGCGGCGCGATGGGTACCTTTTCGGAAAAGTTGACCGCATGGTGGGCGAACGATACCGCGCGCGGGATTGCGCCGTGGATTGTCGGATTGGCCGCATTTTATTTGATTACCAGCCAAGTGACCTACCTGCGGACTAAGATGGACGTAACGGTCACAGGGCTCGAGACTGGCACAATATATCTTCGCCAGAAAAAATCAGGTTTTTGCGTCGGGGACATGATGCAATTTCGCGCGCTAGCAAGGTCTTCGAGCTACTTTAGAACCGTCGTTGCCGACAGTGGCGCGATCTTTGGCCTCGACGATACAGGTTACCAAATCGACGGTGCGGCTGTCGCGATGCCTGTAGAATGGCGTGCCATGGCGCAGGTGGAAATGGCTGATCGTGAGGTGCTGACCGTACCGGAAGGGCATGTTCTTTTCATCAATCCGGATTTCGATGCCGAAAAGAGATACAACTTTTGGGCCTTCGAAACCGTGCCTCAAAGTAAAATCCGCAGTCGTGTCTCGCACATCTTACTGTCCCGAGATCTATCGCGCATCGGTGAGCAGGTCGGGTCAGCGAGCCCTGATTGCATCCGCTAAAGTGCGAGAATTGATGCAAGATCGAGTGTAGTTCATCGAAGCGAGTTTTGCCTTTTCGTCGAAAAGCTGATTTCTGTCACAACCAGATCCAACCATCTGAGTGCGCGTGTTGAAGACTATTTCAAAATCTGCCGCTTTGTTATTGGCGCTCGTCCTCGGGGCCATCGGCCTTGCGCTCTGGGGCAGCTACGCGTTTGTGGAACGGCAAGCACGCGGCGAGCTTGAACAAACGGCCCATGCCGAACTGGCGCTGCATACTGAAATTCTCAGCGGTTGGTTGGGCCGGTATCGCGCGCTCGCGCCGGTCTACGCGCATGAACAAAGCCTCATCGGCCTGATGCGAAACCCAAGCGACCCAGCCCTCCTCGAAGCAATGAACGGGCGGCTCGAACGGTGGAATGCGGCTTCGGGCGCGTCAGACACGTATGTTTTGGACGCCGAAGGCACTGCGATTGCCTCGTCGAACTGGAACGCCGACGTTTCCTTTGTCGGGCGCAATTACGACTATCGCCCCTATTTCCAAGTCGCGATGCAAGGGCGGCTCGGTCGGTTTTTCGCCGTGGGTACTGCCTCCAATGCCCGAGGATATTTCTTCGCCTATCCGATTCAGGATAACGGCCCCATCGTCGGCGCCGTGGTCGTCAAGGTCCCGGTCGGATTGATCGAAGAAGAGATGCGGCTCGGGCGTAACGGCGTCTTTGTCACCGATGAGAATGGCGTCGTCATTCTCGCCGGGCCACCCGAATGGCGTCTCACCACCAGCAGGCCGCTTTCCGAGGCCGCCCGCGCGCGTATCGAGACCGACAAACAATTCGATGTCTCTGCCCTGCCGCCACTCGCGATTGATGGACCGGTGACGGGCGCGGACGCGCAAGGGGCCATCACCTATGCCATGCCCGACCGCTCCCGCGCCGAGAAAGGCGAGTTCCTTCACGTCTCGAAATTGATGAAGGTCGAGAACTGGACGGTTCATCTGTTGGCCGAAACCCAAGCGATGCGGAACCAAGTCCTCACCACCACAGCGATCGTTGGTCTGGGATTGATGACGCTTCTGCTCGCGATCTTTGCCTTCGTCCAAAGACGCCGACGGCTGATGGACCGGATCGCCGCCCGCGAAGAAGTTCAGCGAGAGCTGGAACGCACCGTCGCCGACCGCACCCGCGATCTTCGCGAGACCAATGGACGGCTAGAGCAAGAAGTCGAGGAGCGCGTCCTCGCGGAAAAAGACCTGCGCCGCACGCAGACCGAGTTGATCCAAGCCGGCAAGCTCGCCGGGCTGGGCCAAATGTCGGCGGCCCTCAGCCACGAATTCAACCAGCCCCTCGCGGCAATCCGCACCTATTCGGATAACGCCAAAGCCTTTCTCGGGCGCGGTCGAACCGATGAGGCCACCGAGAACCTGTCCCGTATCTCGCGGCTGACCGACCGAATGGCGCAACTGTCCAAGCATCTGACCACCTTTGCTCGAAAACCAAAGGATACCGTCGAACCCATCCTCCTGAAGCACGCAATCGACGAAGCCATCGAACTGCTTCGCGGTCGTCTGGACAAGGCGGCGGTTAGCCTCACCGTTGATGTGGATCCCGATGTTCAAGTAATGGGCGGGCTGACGCGGCTCCAGCACGTCATCATGAACTTGATCGCCAACGCACTGGATGCAACGGCGGATCACGCGGCCCCATCCATCCATGTCCACACGGCGTTGTCGAAAGAGACCGTCATGTTGATGGTCGATGACAACGGAACCGGACTCGGCGAAGAAGCCAAGAAGCAAATGTTCGATCCGTTTTTCTCCGAGAAGGAAACAGGCAAAGGCTTAGGCCTCGGCCTATCGATCAGCTACAACATCGTTCGCGACTTTGGCGGCACGATCTCGGCAGAGAACCGGCCTGAAGGCGGCGCACGGTTCTGCATCACCCTCCGCCTCGCGACGCCAAAGCTAGAGGCCGCACAGTGAGCGCGTCTCAGATCATTCTCGTCGACGACGAGGAAGACATCCGGCTGTCGACGCAACAGGCGCTCGAACTCAAAGACTTATCGGTCACACCTTACGCGCGGGCAGAGCGCGTCCTCGATATGATGTCACCGGCCTTTCCGGGGGTCGTGGTTTCCGACATTCGCATGCCGCGCATGGACGGAATGCAATTGCTCGCCGCCGTCCGCGCGATCGACGAAGCAATCCCTGTCATTCTGGTGACGGGCCACGGCGACGTTCCGCTGGCGGTCGAGGCCATTCATCAGGGCGCCTACGACTTCCTCGAAAAACCCTTCTCGCCGGACCGTCTGGTCGCCGTGGTCAAACGCGCTGCCGAGCTTCGCCGCCTGACCTTGGAGAACCGCCAGATCAAAGCCGAGCTGGACGACAGCGATCCGCTCGAATCCTTCCTCATCGGGCGCTCAAACGTCATGCGAGAACTCGGGCGAAAAATCCGCACCATCGCCGAGTCCGAAATCGACGTCCTGATCCTCGGGGAGACCGGCACGGGCAAAGAGCTGTCCGCGCGGATCATCCACGATCTATCGGATCGAAAAGATAAGCCTTTCGTCGCCGTGAACCTCGCCGCCCTCCCCGATGGCAATATTGAATCCGAACTCTTCGGCCATGAGGCGGGCGCGTTTGCGGGCGCGCACCGCGCTCGGTTTGGTCGGTTCGAACATGCGAGAGGCGGCACGGTCTTTCTGGACGAGATTGCTGCGGCCCCTCTGGCACTACAGGCAAAGCTGCTGCGCGTGGTGGAGGAGCGCACGATTGAACGCGTCGGTTCGAACGAGCGGATTAATCTCGACGTCCGCTTCATCGCCTCCACCAATGCCGACCTGCAAGCGGCTGTCGCAGCGAAGACCTTTCGAAGCGATCTCTACTATCGGCTCGCCCCCGTGACCGTCACGATTCCGTCTTTGCGCGATCGCTTGGACGATGTTCCTCGCCTGTTTCAGCATTTGCTCGAAATCGCAGCCAAACGGTTCCAGCGAGAGATCCCGGACGTCCCGCCGAGCATTCTGGCCGCGCTCAGTCATCAAGACTGGCCGGGTAACGTGCGAGAAATGAGAAATGTCGCCGAGCGCTTCGTGCTCGGACTGGGAATGGAGGACTACTCCGAGGATTCCGACCAAAAAGGACTGGCCGAACAGGTCGAGCAATTTGAAAAAGCGACGATTGCCGCCACCCTATCCGCCCATGGCGGCAACCTAAAAGACTCGTACGAATCGCTGCGGATGTCCCGAAAAACGCTGTACGAAAAGATGCAAAAATACGCCCTGCGCCGCGAAGACTTCATACCCAACGACGGATGATTGCCACATTTTCACCACTTCTACCCGCGCGTGCCGCGCAAATGGGTGGGATGCGAAACACCGGCGATTGCGAATTGGGCTTTTCCTTAAATTCATATTAATTTGTCCTAGCCGGAACAGATGCTTTGAGCGGAGACAGACCCCAGTCGCCGCTAAGTGCGATTATATACGTCGCCGCAAATCTGGGAGATTTCCAATGCGCATCAAACAACACTTTGCCGCCGTCGCCGCTCTGGCTCTAACCTTCAGCGCTGGCGCTGCTCACGCAGCCTGCGACCCCGGCGAGACGGTTATCAAATTCAGCCACGTCACCAACACCGACAAGCACCCTAAAGGCATCGCAGCGACTCTGTTGGCAGAACGCGTCAACAGCGAAATGAACGGCTCGATGTGCATGGAGGTCTTCCCGAACTCCTCGCTCTACGACGACAACAAAGTCCTCGAAGCCATGCTCAATGGCGACGTACAGCTCGCGGCCCCTTCGCTGTCGAAGTTCGAAAAATTCACCAAGCAATTCCGCGTCTTCGATCTGCCATTCATGTTCACCGACATTGACGCAGTTGACCGGTTCCAAGCGGGTCCAGCCGGACGTAAGCTGCTAAACTCCATGCAGCGCCGCGGCCTTCAAGGGCTGGCATACTGGCACAACGGCATGAAGCAAATGTCGGCAAGTAAGCCACTGATCCTGCCAACAGACGCAGCGGGCCTGAAATTCCGCACGCAATCGTCCGACGTTCTGATCGCTCAGTTCGAGCAACTCGGCGCGAACCCACAAAAAATGGCGTTTAAAGAAGTTTACGGCGC
>CAZXMX010000103.1:5427-11622 GCA_964641645.1 uncultured Neomegalonema sp. | reverse complement strand
ATTATGTCTGTGAAAGATGCCATCCGCGCACGCGATGCCGGCGCGACGGCAGTGATGGTTTCCAACCACGGTGGAAGACAGCTCGATGGTTCAACAGCGCCCTTCGATATGCTTGGGCGGATCGTCGATGCAGTCGGTGATGATATGGAGGTCATCCTCGACAGCGGCGTTCGACGCGGAACCCATATTCTCAAGGCCATCGCGATGGGGGCGACAGCTTGCATGATTGGTCGTGGATACCTCTATGCGCTGGCCGCGGGCGGGCAAGCGGGTGTCGAGCGGGCTTTGGAGCGTATGACGCAAGAGATCACACGCGACATGACGCTGTTGGGTTGCGCAAATCTCAGCGACCTTGATCGGTCGATGTTGCAGCAAGGATCGCCTTTGCGTTCCATCCCATCTCATGAAACGGTTGAAGTCGGTTAAGTTCGGCTGGAGAGAACAATGAAATTTTTGACCTTAATCGCTTCAATCCTGCTCATTTCAATGACTTCGGTCGCCTTTTCTGATGCGGCTCAAGACACGGCGCGGGCCGAAGAACGCGCGGATCTCTTTACCGCCCTCAAGGCTGCGCCGAACGAGGACGTCGCGAATGCCGCAATTCGGGCAATTTGGGAGCTATGGCAAACCGCCCCGGACGAAGAGGCGCAAACCATGCTGGATGCCGCACGAAAACGTATGAGGGTCTACGATTTCAATGGAGCAATCGAACATCTTGATGAGTTGGTTGCCTATGCGCCGGACTATGCCGAGGGCTGGAACACCCGCGCCACAACGTTGTTTCTTCAAGAAAAATACGATCAATCGTTGGCGGATGTCGATAAAACGCTTGAACTCGAACCCAAGCATTTCGGTGCGCTCGCAGGGAAAGCGGTCATCTTAATGAGGCAAGGCAGAGCGGAGCTTTCTCAGGACGCCTTGCGGGAAGCGGTTGAACTGAACCCCTACCTTCGCGAACGGCATATGTTGATTGAGAAGTCGCCAGAATAAGCCCCAACTTTATTTGATCTTCGCGACGCCATAGGACGAACCATCTTCGCGGATGAAGCGGAGTTTCTTATCCGCGATTTGCGGCACCTTGCATTCCACTTTGTAGCGCTTCTCGCCGATATTGAATTGGTGACACAGTCTGTCCTCGCGCCAGACCCATTCGCCCCAAATGCGGCTTCCAGAAAATCCACCGCCAAAAGTTCGATCATCGAGAAAGACAACAACTGCACCGCTTTCGTAGAACAGGCGCTTGCCAACAACCTGCTTTACGAACGCCTCTTCAGTGAGAATACGCTCAAACTCCTTGGGGTCCTTGGCATCTTGAGCAAAAGCCAAAGTCGGAAGGAAGAGTCCTAGGAATAAGATGCCAATGGATCTGCGCATTTGATGGTTTATAAATTACGCCTGATAAACATCAAGGCTGGTCGATTAAACGTAACCTTTTCAATCACCTTACACGTAGTTCTCCCACGGATCGTCGATTCATGATACAATTGTGACGGTGAGTGATTTGGTGAGATTGAGTTAATGCCGCGAGGGACGTTATTCTTGGTTGTCGGGCCATCTGGCGCGGGCAAGGACTCTCTTATTGCAAGAGCGTGCTCTTATCGATCCGACCTTTATTTGATGCCCCGAACGATAACGCGACCTGCACTCACGGATCAGGATGTCGCTGTCACCGAAGAAGAATTCTCTGAACTCAAACGGGCTTACGCCTTCTCTCTTTGCTGGGATGCAAACGGCCTCCGGTACGGTATTTCGCGCGATCTTGAGGCTCGGCTTGAAGCTGGCCAATCCGTGATTTTGAATGGCTCTCGAAGCATCGTCGATGAGGTGGTTTCAAATTTCGAGCCTACTAGGGTTCTTTATGTCTCCGCGCGGCTTGATGTTCTTGCGCGTCGTTTGAGAGAGCGTGGCCGCGAAGACGATGATGAAATCGACCTGAGGCTGGCTCGGGCGGAACGTGCAGCGCCGAGCGGGCCGAACGTTGTCGCCATCGACAATTCGGACTCCCTCGAAGATAGTGCCGCCGCTTTCATCGCGGCTCTCGCGTAACCGGAGAAAACAGATGTACACAGTGATCGGAGCCGTCGCTTCGCGCGCCCTTCGCGTGATTTGGATGCTTGAGGAGTTGGAACAACCCTATGATCTCATCCAAGCAGCACCGCGCAGCCCGGAAATCACTGAGCATAACCCCGATGGAAAAGTGCCAGCCCTCATTGTCGATGGCACAACGCTTTTGGATTCCGTGGCGATCACGCAGTTTCTCGCGGATCGTCATAACGCACTGACCTTTCCCGCCGGATCGCTTGAGCGCGCAAAGCAGGATTCTCTGACGCAGTTCTGTGTTGATGAAGTCGAAGGCGCGCTTTGGACAGCAGCGAAGAACACGTTTGTCCATCCGAAAGAGCACCAAACACCGGAAGTAAAAGAAACCTGCCGGTTTGAATTTAACCTCGCCATGGAACGACTAGAACGGCGCCTCGGCGATGGACCCTTTGTGATGGGCGAGGTTATGACTGTCCCCGATATCCTTTTCGGACATTGCGCGGGATGGGCCCGGGCAGCGAAGTTTGAACTGCCCGGTGGATCCGTTGGTGAATATTTGAATCGGCTCGTCAGCCGTCCTGCTTTCCAGCGGGCAGGCGCCCGCCGAAACGAGTAACGGTCAAAGCCCGAGAGTCGTGTAGCTGTCTGCGACTTTCCTGATGGAGATTAGGTACGCGGCGGTGCGTAAATCGACACCCTCGGACTTTCTTGCATTCCAAACCCTTGACATCTCTTGGTAAGCTGAGCGCATCGTGTCGTCTAAGCCAGAGCGAACCAGCGACAACTCATCGGCGCCCTCCATATACTTGGCCTTGGTTTCAGACGGAAACGGCGAACCGGTCACTTCCTCAATGCCGCCGATTAGCATCTCATGGAATGCCTCTTCTTGACGGCGTTGCATTCGGCCAAAACGAATATGTGAGAGGTTTTTGACCCACTCGAAATATGAGACAGTCACCCCGCCAGCATTCGCGTACATGTCTGGAATGATCACGCAGCCTTTGCCCCGTAAGATCTCGTCTGCGCCTGCCGTGACAGGCCCGTTGGCCGCCTCGACGATCAGTGGTGCAGATATCCTTTCGACATTGGACAAATTGATCGCGCCTTCCATTGCGGCTGGGATCAGGATATCGCAATCAAGTTCGAGAGCTTTGGCACCTTCTTCGACGAACTCTGCGCCCGGGAAGCCGCGCACGCCGCCGTTTTCGGTCAAGTGACGCTTTAGATCCTCAACATTGATGCCCTGCTCCGAATGAACTGCACCGTCACGCTCTGCAATGCCGACAATCACGCAGTCATCTTCTTCCTGAAGAAACTTCGCGGCGTGATAGCCCACGTTCCCTAAGCCCTGCACAACAACGCGTTTGCCCGACAGATTTCCGCTGAGCTTCGCAGCAGCGACGTCTTCGGGATGACGAAAAAATTCCCGCAAGGCGTATTGCACGCCGCGCCCGGTCGCTTCAGTCCTTCCAGCGATGCCGCCGACATTTCGCGGCTTGCCCGTGACGCAAGCCCGCGCGTTAATGTCATCAGTTTTCACTCGCTTATACGCGTCGGCAATCCAAGCCATCTCACGCTCGCCGGTTCCCATATCCGGAGCCGGAACGTTCTGAGCTGGATTGATGAGATCCCGCTTGATCAACTCGTAAGCAAACCGCCGCGTAATCCGTTCAAGTTCATCCACTTCCCAGTCGGCGGGATTGATGCACAGGCCGCCTTTGGAGCCGCCATACGGCACTTCGACAAGGGCGCATTTATAGGTCATCAACGCTGCGAGTGCTTCGACCTCATCTTGATTGACGTTATCTGCGAACCGAATACCGCCCTTCACGGGTTCCATATGTTCAGAGTGGACGGATCGATAGCCGGTGAAGGTTTTGACCTCGCCACGCAGTTTGACGCCGAAGCGAACGATGTAGGTCGAGTTCGCGACGCGAATTTTCTCAGCCATGCCGGGCGGCAAGTCGAGAATCTCCGCCGCGCGGTTAAACATCACATCTACGGAATCCCGAAAGCTCGGCTCGCGCTGATCAGCACCATCCATCGACTCAGTCCCATTTTGCTTAAAAAATCAGCATATGAGCCTCTAAAGACGGATCGTCAACGACGTCTTGGTTTTGCACGGCTCGTTGGGTCCGCAACGGTTGGATCTTCTGGCCACGGATGACGCGGGTATCGTCCCCGAAGGTCTTTACGGACATCGGCGTAAGAACTCGCCCAGAATCCGGGGAGGTCTTTGGTTAGCTGTACGGGGCGACGTGCGGGCGAGAGAAACCGGATCAACAGGGGCACGCGCCCACCGCAAATGGCGGGATGCCGCGTCTCACCGAACATCTCTTGGATGCGAACTTCGAGAGCGGGCGGGTCTTGTGCGTAATCGATCTTTGCTTTGGTTCCAGCGGGCGTATCAAACGATCCCGGTGCTAAGCGCTTCACGATTTGTTGTTGCTCCCAATCAAGGGAGTCACGGAGAATTGTCGTCAAGTCCAAGGCAGTAAAATCAGCTTCTTTTCGAACCCGGCCGAGATGAGGCTTGAGCCAATCATCGATGCTCGAAACCAACGCTTCGTCCGACCAGTCTGGAAGATCGGCCTCGCCATAGTCTCGCGCCCACCGGACCCGATCTCGATACCGCGACGCCCCTCCCGCCCAAGGAAGACAGCCTAAACCTAGGGATCGAACGCCTTCGGTGGCCGCTTCAGCAACGCTCTCCTCATCCGCTAGTTTCCAAGGCTTATCGTCGAGAACAATCGCTCCCAGACGCGACTGAGCACGTGCCTCCACAGTTCGGGTCCGCGCATTCCACTGACAGACATGGGCCTCGACAATCTGTTCGTTAAATTGCGCGTCTATCTCCGCTCGTGAGATCGCCGCTGCGAGTCGCACTTTCGCCTCGCGGGGATTGCCGTCCAAATGAGGGATCACAAGATACGCATCCCCGGCGAGGGGATCTGCTTTGTCATGGAAGACCGCTCCTTTCCCTCCAGCCATAATGTAACGCGGTTCCTCTCCTTTGCGCCGCTTCGCGATGCGGTCAGGATACGCGAAGGCAGCCAGCACACCCGGAGAAACCAGTTCATTGCCATCTGAGTTTTTTCGCAAGCGCTTTGCGGCGTCTCGAATGCGGGCTAGCACCGCGCGATCAGCGTTCTCCGATCCTTTTTCGACGGCATCCAACCGTAATGTTAAATCGGAACCGGCTCTGCGCAGCGGATCACGCTCCTCCAGCACCGCAGCAAGATTTGCAGACCGTCGCCCTGCTCTAATTTCGCGCCCTTTAGCGAGAAGATGCGCCAACCGAGGATGCAGTGGCATTTCCGCCAGCGCCTTACCGTGGGGTGTCACTTTTCCAGTTGCATCCATTGCGCCAAGGCCTTGGAGCAGATCGATCCCCTGAGCAAAAGCCGTCGCGGGCGGCCCGTCGAGCCATCGCAATTGAGACGGATCGTTTATCCCCCAAACGGCCAGATCCAACGCGAGCGGCGCGAGATCAGCCTCCGCGATCTCAGGCGGGTCACTCGGAGCGAAACCGCCCTCCTCCCCTTTCGTCCATAGTCGGTAACAGACGCCCGGTTCCGTCCGACCCGCGCGGCCTCGTCTTTGGTCTGCAGAAGCTCGCGACACCCGGCGCGTGACAAGGCGTGTCATCCCAGCACCGGGATCAAACAAAGCTCGGCGAGCTTGACCGCTGTCGATAACCACGCGAACTCCCTCAATCGTCAATGACGTCTCCGCAATCGCTGTCGCCAAGACAACACGACGGCGACCATCTTCAGAGGGCAAGAGCGCAGCGCGCTGCTTCGCGAATGGGAGCGTTCCGTGGATGGGACGAACATCGACATCCGGGAAATCTACCAACCGAAGGACTCGTTCGATCTCACCGATCCCTGGCAAGAAGACGAGCACATCACCCGACTCCTCCTCCAGCGCCCGAGAAAGGCACGCCACAACGGCACGCTCAAACGCATCCCGACTGGCGCCCGGTTTTTTCCAAGGCGCATCCAACCACCGGGTCTCGACAGGAAAAGCTCGTCCCTCGGATCGGATCGTCGGCGCATCGCCCAAAATTCGCCCGACCTTCTCTCCGTCGAGCGTTGCAGACATCACCAAGAGCCGCAGGTCTTCGCGCAACGCTTCTTGCATGTCGAGACACAG
>CAZXMX010000103.1:0-5327 GCA_964641645.1 uncultured Neomegalonema sp. | reverse complement strand
GCCTTCAGTGCCGGAACAGCATCAACAATGGGAAGGGTGGAAGCCAGAGCCATGCGCTCTTATCACCGCGCCACCCCAGTGGATCAAGCGGAAGTCAGCCCCCGCCTGAATCCTCTTCGCCAAGAGCCAAGGTCGTAATCCGAAAGTCATCATCGGACAATCGAGGGGCTTCAATACCGATGCCTTCAGGTTTGCCGGCTGGGATCGGAGCGTCAACCGTCGCAAAGGTCGAACCGGTATCAGCCGCAAAATTAAATTGAGTCGAGGGCGCTGTCGCGTCTGTGATCGAGGTTTGTGGCGGAAGACCTACTTCGATCTCAATCGGAACTGTCTGGATCGGACTCAATGTTGCGGGACCGGGCGTCGTGAACGACGCTGGTTTCATCCGGGGTGCCGCACTAGCCTCTATCGCATTAATTGCTGGGGCCGGGCTTGTCGCGGGCTGGAAAACAACCTCCACCCGCGCTGGAGCCGCGGAACCCGGCGCAGCAGGCGGCGAGTTATGCGTGATGGTCGCTGTGTCTGTTCCAGCCGGTGAAAAGTTAAACGGTTCGATCGGCGCAAGTGGCGGCGGACGATAGGAAACCGTGATACTGTCTGCACCAACAGGCTGAAGGTTGAACGGTTCAATCGGAGCCAGAGGTGGCGGCGCATAAACGGCGGAGGACGCTGTTTGCGCCGCAGCAGGTGCAGCGGCCTCGAAAGGTGCCAGCGGAGGCGGTGCGTAGATCGGCGAAGCGCCGGCCTCTGCCGTTGCGCCTATATTGCCAGCAATCGGTGCAGACGAACCGCTCCCGCCAAGTGACGCCAGGTACGAATCGTAGTCACCAACCGAAACGAAATTTGATCCCGAACTGGCCGCAGGACTCGCGGCGGAAGCACCACTTACCCCAGCAGATGCCGTGATTGTCTCGGGCTTGGTCTCCGGAACGGGAAAGGAATTGCTCGCCAATTCGGTCGGTTTGACCGTTGGCTCGATGATTGGAACGGTCTGGATCGGTGGCAAAGGCGAACTAGCCGTTGCATTTTGAACCGACGCAATGGTTGCACCGGCTGTTGACGGCTTTGGAAGAGGCGTCAGAATTGGAGTCGTTTGGATCGCTCCAAGGGGTGCGGATGCAACCTGCGACGCTCCCGCCGATGCAGTCGGCTGGGAATCGTAGATCGGTTCCATCGAGAAACCGGATTCAACCGCGTTACCAGAAGAAGCAAGGGGCGAACCGCCACCGATCTCAGGTGACGCTGTTGCAATGCCGCCGTCTTCTTCGCCAATCGCGAGAGTCGTCACGTCGTATTCAGCTCCGCCGACTGCAAAGTCGGTAACTGGCGGCTCTAGGAATAACGAGCCATCAACAACGGGGAGCGTGATGAAATCACCCGAGACGCCCTCTTCTTCGCCGCTCGAAAGCGTGGTGACGCCCGGTCCTTCGCCATGAACGACAAAACAATCGCCACCGACGCAGGCCGGGCTGTTCAATCCGGAGAGATGCGACGCACCCTGAACGTTCGTCTGAACCGACTCGTATTTCGCACCAATCGCAGCGCTGGATTCAGTTGCGGCAGACGCAGACCCTTGTTTCGCAACAGATGTTGCGGGCTCAAGGTTGAAGGTAAAAGATACGCTGGCCAAAGGAAGCCTCCTGCGATGCACCACGTTTTGTTGCAGTTAGGTACATCGTCGGGGGGCAAGTCAAGAAAATGGCCCGATATGAAACGCTGTGCAGCGTAAGTTATTTCAACTTTTAACCCTTGATAGCTTTCTCGCCACATTACGGCGCACGCGCACAGGCAGACCTTGAACCAATGACATTGAATACAACCAGAAAATTCAGCCAATCGACAGATCGCACCTACAAGTTAGAACGATTCTGACCACGCCCACGTAATCCAATGCAGAACGAAACCACCTTTGAATGTTGACCGATTTCTGGACTCTCTCCTTCCAATCTCTTGATCCATTCCCGATAACTATGCCAGAAGCGGCGAAGGACGTTCCCCGGTCGGATTCGGACAGTTTGGAGTGAAAAACATGCGCTACGCCAGCCTGGCTGTCGTACTGTTTCTTTTTTGGTTGTTGTTATCCGGCTTCCTGACGCCCGGCCTCATGACATTCGGCATTTTTTCGGCGCTCGCAGCGGTCGCCGTCGCTTGGCGTATGTCAGCACTTGACGAAGAGGGTCATCCGGTTCACCTCGTGATCGGGGCGATTACATTCTTCCCTTGGCTCGTATGGGAAATTGTTAAGTCCGCCTGGACCGTGACAAAAATCATCGTCGATCCGGCGTTACCGATCTCGCCAACGGTCGTTACCGTTAAAGCTGGCCAAAAAACCAGCTCTGGGATCACGACTTACGCCAACTCGATTACGCTGACGCCCGGAACAATCACCATTGATGTTGAAGGTCCTGAATTGACAATACATGCTTTGTCAAAGCAAGGCGCGGACGACCTGAAAGCCGGTGATATGGACGCGCGTGTCACTCGCTTCGAAGGGGAAAACGGATGAGCACAGCCATGTTCATTGTTCCCGCTCTGGCCATATTGGCAGCAATGGCAATTGCGGTTTCTCGGGCACTGCTAGGACCAACTGTTTTCGATCGGGTTCTCGCGGCCAACGCGATCGGAACATCTGCGACGATGCTGTTGGCAGTGGTTGGTTTTCTGACGGGTCGTCCAGAATGGCTTGATATTGGGATCACCTACGGATTGTTGAACTTGATCGGTACGTTCGCCGTCTTGAAGTTTTTCCGACATGGCGATCTGGCTCACTCGGGAGAACCCCAAGATTCAGCAGAGGGCGTCAAATGACTTGGCTCCCCCTGATCCGCGATCTGGCTAGTTGGGCGTTTCTCCTCAGCGGCAGTTTTTTCTTCCTCGTCGGCGCAATCGGGATGATCCGTATGCCGGACGTCTATACGCGCATGCACTCCGTCAGTGTCACCGAGACATTGGGATGTGGGCTGTTAATCGCGGGCATGATTCTGCAAGCGGGTTGGTCTCAGGTGAGCGGTAAGCTCTTAATCCTGGGCGCGTTGTTCTTTCTGACAGCTCCGGTCGCAACCCACGCTCTCGCACAAGCCGCCTTGCTGATGGGCGTTCGGCCCAAGTTAGAAGACGATGGCGATCTCGGGAACGTTATGCCTGTCGCGTTCGATAATGCCGATACTCGCGAGGGCACGGTAGATCAGGACGATGGGAGGCCATCATAGTTTCTCTCATCAGCATGGTCCTGTTGACGTTGATGGCGATTATTACGATTGGCGTCGTTCGCCTTCGCAGTCTGTTTGCCGTCGTTATCTTGGGCGGTATCTACAGCTTCCTCATGGCAAGTGTTCTCATTGTCATGGATGCGGTTGATGTCGCCATGACCGAGGCCTCTGTTGGCGCGGGTATTTCTACTGTTTTGATGTTGGCTGCTCTGTACCTGACGAAAACCGAAGAAGCGCCGCCGGTTCACACCTTTGCGCTGCCGCTCTTTGTTGCCATTGTCACCGGCGCAGCGCTCATCTACGGCACGCTCGATCTGCCCGCATTTGGCCTCGCCGACACGCCAGTCAATACGCACCTTGGCGCTAAGTTCTTAGCCGACTCCGTCAAGGATACGACCATTCCCAACGTCGTGACGGCTGTCCTCGCTGACTATCGAAGCTTTGATACGCTGGGCGAAGCGACGGTCGTTTTCACGGCGGGTATCGGTGTCTTGTTGTTGTTCAAGGGACGTCCAAAACCTCGATCCAAAGACGCTGCCGCGGACAATCGTGGCAGCGATGGAGGCGCGGCATGAGGCTCGATCTTATTTTGCGGGTGATGAGCAAACTGCTCTTGCCGTTCATGTTGGTGTTTGCGCTTTACGTTCAGTTCCACGGGGATTTCGGGCCCGGTGGCGGCTTTCAGGCGGGTGTTATCGCAGCGGGCATGATTATCCTTTACGCGCTAATCTTTGGCCTGCCAGCGGCGCAAAAGGTCGTCCCTCAGCGATTGCTCGAATTCCTGATCCCGCTCGGCATCTTGATATACGCGGGAACAGGGGTTGTCGGGATGCTGCTAGGCGGAGAATTTCTTGAATACACCTATCTGGCGCATGAATCGTCGCATGGCCATCACCTTGGCGTGTTTAGCGTCGAGGTCGGGGTTTTGGTCACCGTGAGTTCAACAATGTTGGCGATCTTTTACGCCTTTGCGGAGCGTGACCCGTCTTGAGTACGTTCTTCGAGAATATCATCGCCCACTATAACTACTTCATCACGATTTTTCTGATGGTGTCAGGCCTCTATGTCGTGATTGCGCGCGGCAACATGGTCAAAAAGCTGGTAGGGCTCGGACTGTTTCAGACGTCGGTATATCTGCTCTACATTGCGCCGGGAAAGATCCTCGGCGGGACCGCACCCATCATTGATCCGGCCTACACAGTCTATTCCAACCCCCTGCCCCATGTCTTGATCCTGACAGCGATTGTGGTCGGCGTGGCGACGTTGGCCCTTGGGCTCGCCATCACGGTGCGCATCAATGAGGCGTATGGAACCATTGAAGAAGACGAGATCTTTGATCGCGACATTGGACTTGCTCCGGATAACGAGGAACACAATTCGTGAGCACATCCCCAGCCTTTAGTGTGACCGAACACCTGCCGGCGTTGCAGGTCGTTGTTCCGATGTTCGGAGCCGTCTTTTGTGCTTTTCTCAAAAGTGGTCGGATTGCGTGGGGACTGTCGTTGGTCGTCAGTTGGCTCGCAGCGCTAACCGCGACCGGATTGCTCCATCAAGTTTTGACGAGCGGACCAATTTCCTACGCGCTTGGCGGATGGGCTCCGCCATACGGCATCGAATATCGCGTTGATGTCCTCAGCGCGTTTATCCTCTTTTTGGTCGCGTGGTCGGGCGCGCTGATCATGATCTACGCCCGTCACAGCGTCGAAAGCGAAATCGACGCGGGCAGCCGAAGCTGGTTCTACTGTATGTACCTGCTGTGCCTGACCGGCCTGCTGGGCATTACGATTACCGGTGATGCGTTCAACGCATTCGTCTTCATGGAAGTCTCGTCGCTCGCCATGTACACGCTGATCGCGATGGGAAAACATCGGCGCGCTTTGCTCTCCGCCTATCAGTATCTCATCATGGGGACGATTGGCGCGACGTTCTATATTATCGGCGTCGGTATGCTGTTCACGATTACCGGCTCGTTGAACTTCGTCGATATCGCTGAGCGCTTATCGAATGCCGAAATGGCGCGCTCTGCCATTGCGGGCCTCGCCTTCCTGACCGTTGGGATCAGCTTGAAACTGGCCCTCTTCCCGCTGCACGCTTGGCTGCCGAACGCCTACGCCTACG
>CAZXMX010000102.1:0-11640 GCA_964641645.1 uncultured Neomegalonema sp. | reverse complement strand
GGTTTCCTCGGCATCATGTTGTTTGGCCGAGAGCGCGTCGGCCCTAAACTGCATATGTTTGCGACCGGTATGGTGGCCTTTGGCACGCTTTTGTCGGCGACGTGGATACTGTCGGTAAATTCGTGGATGCATACACCCGCGGGCTACAGCATGAACGCCGAAGGGCAGTTCATTCCCGAGGACTGGTGGGCCATCGTCTTCAACCCATCCTTCCCGTATCGGCTGACCCATATGGTGCTGGCGGCATATCTCACGACGGCCTTCGTTGTGGGCGGCGTCGGTGCTCTGCATTTGCTGAGAGACAAGACAAACCTCGCGGCACGCAAGATGTTTTCGATGGCGATGTGGATGGCCGTAATCGTCACGCCGCTGCAAATTCTCGCTGGTGACTTACACGGCCTTAATACGTTGGAGCACCAACCCGCAAAAGTCATGGCGATGGAGGGGCATTACGACAGCTACCCCGATGGCGCACCACTAATCTTGTTCGGCATCCCAAACGCTGAGGAAAAGCGGATCGATTACGCCATCGAAATCCCCAAGCTTTCTAGCCTCATCCTCAAGCACGATCTGAACGCGCCATTGGCGGGCCTTGACACGATACCCGACGACGAAGAACCGCCTGTCGCCATCGTATTTTGGAGCTTTCGTATCATGGTCGGCATTGGCTTTGCGATGCTGGCGATTGGTGCATGGAGCCTTTTCCGTCGCTGGAAAGGACAGCTCTACGAAGCTAAGTGGCTACACCGCGTCATGGTGTTGATGGCGCCGTCAGGTTTTATCGCGGTTCTGGCAGGCTGGGTCACGACTGAAGTCGGCAGACAGCCCTTCACGGTCTACGGCGTTTTGCGCACATCTGACTCCCTCGCGCCGATTGCGGCTCCTGCTGTCGCGGCCTCTCTGACGGCTTTCATCATTGTCTACTTTTTCGTTTTTGGCGCGGGCACGTTTTACATCCTGCGCATGATGGGCAAGACACCGGGGCCTTTGGATGTGAAAATGGGCTTGAACGACGGCCCGATCCGAACAGCGGGTGTCACACCCGTCCAGCAAATCAAGCAACCGATCGTGGCGGGGGAGTAGGGCGATGGAACTCGATCTTCCGTTCATCTGGGCGGGCATCATCGCCTTTGCCGTGCTGGTCTATGTCATCCTCGATGGGTTTGACCTTGGCATCGGCATCTTGTTCCCGTTCTTGAAAGATGAAGGCGAGCGCGACCTGGCGATGAACTCTGTTGCCCCGGTTTGGGATGGTAACGAGACATGGCTCGTCTTGGGGGGTGGTGGGCTGTTTGCCGTCTTTCCATTGGCTTACGCAACCATTCTGCCCGCACTCTACGCACCCTTAACCGCGATGCTGTTGGCGCTCGTGTTCCGAGGCGTCGCCTTCGAGTATCGTTGGCGGACAGAGCGTTGGAAGTGGGTCTGGAACCTCGCCTTCTTTGGCGGCTCGCTTATCGCTGCGTTGATGCAGGGCATTGCGTTGGGCGCCTTGGTCCAAGGCATCGAGATCGAAAATCGCGCCTATGCCGGTGGCTGGTGGGATTGGTTGACGCCATTCTCGATCCTGACAGGTGTCGGGGTGGTCGTCGGTTATACGCTGCTCGGCTCCACATGGCTGAACCTTAAAATCGAGGGTGCGTTTCAAGAGCGTATGCGTCGGTCATCCTTCGGTATCGCTGTCGCTATGATCGGATTGATCGGTGCGGTCAGCCTCGCGACGCCATTCCTCGATCCGGTGTATTTCGACCATTGGTTCTCATGGCCAAGAGTCGCGTTCACGAGCATCGTGCCGATTCTCGTGCTCTACATGACCTATCTATTGTTCAAAGGACTGCGCGAGAAGCGGGACGCCCTGCCGTTCGTCGCCGCGATTGGCCTGTTCGTGCTCGGTTTCGCCGGGATCGGCATCAGCTTTTATCCCCATATCGTCCCGCCATCGCTGACGATATGGGAGGCGGCAGCCCCGGACAGCAGCCTAGAGTTCGCCTTGGTGGGCACGCTCGTTCTGGTCCCCATCATCCTCGCCTATACGGCCTACGCTTATTACGTTTTCCGGGGTAAAGTGCGCCCCGAAGACGGGTATCACTAATGAAGCGGAAAACCCTCTCCCGTCTGGCTTGGTTTGTCGGCATTTGGCTGGCAGGGGTCGCCGCGCTCAGCGTCGTAGCGTGGATGATCCGATCCGTGATCATGTGAGCCTTTGCGCGGGGCAGGGAATAGGTTAAACCGCCCGCGAAGACATTCGCAGGCGGACCAAACCGATGAAATTCACGCTTTCCTGGCTCAAAGATCACCTCGACACCGACGCCGGTGTTGATGAGATTGCAGCGGCACTCACGGACCTCGGGCTTGAGGTTGAAGAGATCGAGAACCCTGCTGAGACGCTGGGGGCTTTCCGGATTTGCCGTGTGATTGAGGCGGTGCAGCACCCGGATGCAGATCGCCTGCGCCTTTGTCGTGTCGAAGTGTGGCCGAATGGTCCCGACGCGCCCTCCGAAGAAGTGCAAGTCGTGTGCGGCGCGCCGAATGCGCGAACGGGTCTGGTTGGCGTGTTTGCCCCCGTCGGAACCCATGTGCCGGGAACGGGCGTTGATCTGAAACCCGGCGTCATTCGCGGCGTCGAGTCGAACGGGATGCTCTGTTCCGAGCGAGAGATGATGATTTCGGACGATCACGACGGCATTATCGACTTACCCGAAGATGCGCCGATGGGCGCGCGGTTTATTGACTACAAGAACCTCAACGACCCCGTCATCGATATCGCGATTACGCCGAACCGCCCCGACGCATTGGGCGTCAGAGGTGTTGCGCGAGATCTAGCCGCGCGCGGGATTGGAACGCTGAAACCTACGGTCACCGAACCCGTCAACGGCACGTTTGCCTCGCCGATTGGCGTGACGTTGAAAGACGACGTGAGCGATAAAGCCTGTCCGCTGTTCGTGGGCCGCTACATCAAGGGCGTCAAGAACGGCCCCTCTCCCGAATGGCTGCAACAGCGCATCCGCGCTATCGGCCTACGCCCGATCAACGCGCTGGTCGATATGACGAACTTCATGACCTACGACCGCGCCCGCCCCTTGCACGTCTTCGATGCGGATAAGGTCAAGGGCGACATTCATGTTCGCCTCTCCAAGCCCGGCGAAAAGCTGCTGGCGCTGGACGGTAAAGAGTATGAGTTCGATGACGCGATGACGCTGATCTGCGATGATAGCGGACCCGAAGGCATCGGCGGTGTCATGGGCGGCGAAGTCTCAGGCTGCACAGAAGAGACAGTGAATGTCTTCATCGAGAGCGCCTATTTCGATCCGGTTCGCACGGCGGCAACGGGCCGCAAGCTGAAAATCAACTCCGATGCTCGCTATCGTTTTGAGCGCGGCATTGATCCGGAGTTTGCTCAAGAGGGTATGGAACTCGCGACGAAGATGGTCATCGACATGTGCGGCGGCGAGGCGTCTGAACTGGTGGTCGCGGGCGCGGCCCCAGACACCGCGCGCAGCTACGATCTTCGCAGTGATCGGATCAAAACGTTAGTCGGCATGGATGTGGATGTGCCCGAGCAAACGCGCATCCTTAGTGAACTTGGGTTCACAGTCACGGGCAGCGACCCGATGAGTGTCGCTGTTCCGCCGTGGCGTCCCGATGTGCATGGCGAAGCCGATCTGGTCGAAGAGGTCGCGCGTGTCGCATCGCTCACCAAGCTCGAGTCGCAACCGCTTGCGCGCTCGAATAGCGGAGCACTGAAACGCAGCCTCACGCCAATGCAGCGCCGTATCGCGACCGCTCGCCGTGCTTTGGCCGCGCAAGGCATGAACGAATGCGTCACTTACACGTTCATTGCGGGCAAAGAGGCGGCGTTGTTTGGCGGAGGTTCCGACGCGCTCAAACTCGAAAACCCGATCTCATCCGAAATGTCCGACATGCGGCCCAGCCCCTTGCCGGGCCTGCTGGCGGCAGCGGCGCGCAATCAGGCCCAAGGGTTCAAGGACCTCGCACTCTTCGAAGTCGGTGCAGCTTTCCACGGTGCCGAACCGGGCGAGGAAACAATCGTCGCGGCAGGTATTCGCGTGGGTCATGCCAGTGGCCGCGATTGGACAACAGCGCGTAGAGGCCTCGATTTTTTCGATGCCAAGGGCGATGCGGAAGCCCTTCTGACAGCTCTCGGTGCGCCCGTTGATCGACTGCAAACGGACCGTTCAGCGGCGACATTCTTTCACCCCGGACGTTCTGCTGCGCTCAAGCTTGGCCCCAAAGTGACGATTGCAGAGATCGGAGAGCTGCACCCGAATGCCATCAAGGGCATGGACATTGATGGCCCGGCGGTGGCTTTCATTATCCACCTCGCAGCCATCCCATTCCCGAAAGCCAAGACGAAAGCACGCCCGGCACTCACGCTGAACAACCTGCAAGCCGTCGAGCGCGACTTCGCTTTCGTCGTCGATGCCCGTCTCGAAGCAGAAGATATTCGCAAGGCCGCTCGTGCGGCAGACAAAGCACTGATCGAAGATGTTCGGATATTCGATGTGTTCGACGGCCCCAAAGCCGCGGCTCAGTTGGGCGAAGGGAAGAAATCAGTCGCAGTTGCCGTGCGACTTCAACCTAAAGACGCAACACTCAAAGACGAAGATATCGAGGCTCTCGCGGTCAAAGTAGTTGCGTCGGTTGAGAAGGCGACGGGTGGAACATTGCGTGGTTGATATTGCTTGATTTGCAAATCAACGAAGTCGTTTTTTAGTGTGCCGTTAAGATGATTAGTTGCGTTTTCTCGCAAAGTCGATAATTCGACTTCGCGGGAATTTTCGCGCTAATAAAGGGACAACGTACTATGGGAATGATTTCGGAATTCAAAGATTTTGCCGTTAAAGGCAATATGCTCGATATGGCTGTTGGTATTATCATCGGCGGCGCGTTCGGCACGATTATCACGTCGCTGGTTGGCGATGTCATCATGCCCATCGTTGGGTACTTCTCAGGCGGCCTCGACTTCTCGGCACTGGCTTATAATCTCGGTGCTGGAGCAGACGGTGAGCCTGTGGCCGTCAAATACGGACTGTTTATCAATGCTCTGATCGCATTTCTCATCGTCGCATTCGTTCTTTTCATGATCATCAAGGCGGTCAACAAAGCGAAAGAAGCGGCGGGAGCGGCTGAGGAGGAAGCGGAAGAAACACCTCGTCAGGAAGTCCTTCTCGAAGAAATCCGCGACGCGCTCAAGCGAACTTAAGGTTCAAGCGGGTCGGCAGGTTGCCGACCCGCATGCCTATCAGGCTTCATTTGTCATTCAATGCGAAGCCTGCCGACGACCTAAATTACGGAAGCGTCAGGCTCGTCAGATCGGTCCCGACGATTGTATTTCCTGTAAATCCGCCTTCCTCGACGGCCTTCTGATAATCGTCGGCATCTACACCCCCACCAGGAATTGGAAACGGCCCTTGGCGTTTTGCGCTCAGGGGCGGAATCAGATGCGTGAGCATCAAATGTTCAGCTCCGGTCCGTTTCGCCATCGCGCCCAGATCGGTTGCCGTGCTCTGCCGAAAGTAAATCGGCGGCGGAAAACCGCTCCCTAGGCCGGGCCCCATCACGGGATGGATGGTGGAGTGAACAATCACGTCCGCATCCATCGCAAGGTTTTCAACATGCGCCGAGGTCGAGTTCGCTCGCGGCGGTTTCGGTTTATCATTCCCCGCATCGCCGCCGATGACCACGGACCCAACGGGCGTATCCACACGATACGAGGCGTGGCCGGGGATGTGACGACTGCCAATGGCGCGAACCGTGACATCGCCTTTGGACCAAACGCTCGCGGCCTTTGGCGTCGGTTTGAACAGGACGAGATTGATCAAGTCAGCGGGGCCACCGGCGAGGCGCTTTTTGTTTTCGGCCAACCGCTGCGCCACCTCGCCAGAGGCTAAGAGCGCGTCGCCAATATGCTCGGCGAACTTCTGACAACTGAGCGTGTGACCTGCAGGAGATTCGACGTCGCTGCTACACACGAGGTCCACCTTCGGACCCGCCGACCCAAAATGCCACCGAAGCTGCATCATATCCATCAGCCCTTCGGTATGGTCCGAATGCATGTGCGTAAGAAAGATGGCGTCTAGTTTTCCGACGGGCATTTTGGCCTGAGATAACCTCTGTGTCGTTCCTCGCCCGGTATCAAATTGAAGGTTCGTTCCCGCGCAGTTATCGGCCTCATCGCCGTATTGAACCAGCGTTCCCGATCCGGCTTGACCTTGAAACACGGGCGGGCCGCCTTGCGTGCCAGTGAGCGTGATCTTCAAGCACGGCTCTGCTGTGGCGTGTGACGCGACAAACCCTTGAGCGACGATGGCGGCGATTACGGCGATACGAGCGCGCATTTGACTTCCCCTATAAAAAATACCTTCAAAGGATCGAGTGGATTTTAGGCTTGCGACGAATGTTGCGAGGTTCTCGGTCCGAAGAGCGTCATTCACTTCTGGTTGAAATGCAAGTTGACCAGATCGGATACAGCCCCTGGCTCATCAACGAACCAAGCGGATCTGCCTCCATCTGCGTAAGTCGGTATTCTTGACACCTTGCCAACAGCCGTCACAACTATGGGTTCAAAGCTTCCCTCGCTCTCGGGTGTGGAGGTTTTACCGAGAGGCATGAGGACGACGCGATCATATGAAACGAATTTTGATGCTGATTGGTCTAGTCTCGCTTTTCATCGGAAGCGCGGCTCTCGCGCAAACCAAGGACATTTCTAGTCTGACCGATGCCGAAGTCCGGCAACTGTTGATCGAGCGTCTGGACGAAAAGAAAGACAAACCAGAAGCTGCGTTTAATCCAGCTCGAGTGGCGTGGAAGTTTCAACAGAGCTTCTCGACGGTTAAAACCGAAGCCGGTAAAATTTTTGGGGCTTACGATCAGTTACCAACGTTGCCGGGGCGTTGGTGGGAAAAAATGACCAGCAAACGAGAGGGCGGTGGCTTTGCGCAATTTGCGGTCGCGTTTCTCATGTCCATTTTGGCAGGGTTGATCGCCTCGACGATCTTGCGCCGACAGCTTAGGCGCAGTTGGAAGGCAGATGGGCGTCCGAAATCGCCCGCCGGTCATCTGCTCGGCCAGATATTAATCGAGGGTGCAGGGGTTCTGGTTCTGGCATTTCTCGCGACCGCGACTTTTTTCATTTTCGCCCCGGCGGATGGCCGCGATCGAACGCTGTTCTTTTTCTTCCTCGCCGCAACCTTGATTGTTTCACTCATTTCGGGCGGAAGTCGCGCGATTTTTTGCCCGGACAATCCCGTTAGTCGCATCCCCGTCATGACCGACCGAGACGCCCGCCGTTTTCATCGCGCCATTCTCGCGACGGTCGGCTTTGGAGCCTTTGGTTTCTTCAGTTGCGCTTCTTTTGCCGCGCTGGGTATCGGTGGGCACGTCCACGATTTGATGTTGGTGATCGTTGGTACGATCACGACCATACTCCTGACAGCGACGATCGGCGTCTCTCGCCATGCGATTGCCGGGGATATTTTGGCGGGCGCGGCGGAGCCATCGTCCATCCGCCGGACCGCTTCGCAGCTGTGGCCGACATTGGCGATGGTCATTCCACCTTTGCTGTTTGTTGGTTTGATGGTGAGTGTGTTCTTAGGCGGCTTGCCGCTCTATGGGGCAGGCGTCTTCACCGTGATGTTGCTGATCCTGAGTCCCATTGGCGAGTCCGCCTTGGCTCGTGCGGTGTCTGCATTGGATGGCACATCTCGCATCGGCCTGACCATTACTGCCAGAATTGCACGGATCGCCCTGTTTCTGCTTGTGATCGTTCTGCTCGCGGTCGCATGGCGTGTCGACTTCGATGTGTCGAGCGACGGAAGCATTCAGTCTCGGATATTTGGCGCGTTGATTCAGGTCGCCGCCATTGTCGCGGCTTCTTATGCGATTTGGCAAATTCTCCGGGTCTTCCTCGATCAGAAAATCGCCGTTGAAGATGCTCTTTACGCCGCCGAGCATGGCATGAACCCAGATATGGAAGGGGAGACAGGCGGCCCCGGTAAAAGTCGAACGCGGACCCTTCTGCCGCTGGTGCGCAGGGCGGTTTTAATCGTTTTGTCGATGTTAGTCATCATGGTCACTTTGTCGGCGCTCGGTGTCGAGACTGGCCCGTTGCTGGCCGGGGCGGGCGTCGTTGGACTCGCCATCGGATTTGGCTCTCAGACGTTGGTAAAGGATATCGTCACCGGCTTTTTCTTCCTGCTGGAAGATGCGTTCCGGCTCGGCGAGTATATTGACATCGGTGCGGCCAAAGGAACGGTCGAGGAGATCTCGGTCCGTTCAATGAAACTGCGTCATCATCGCGGCGCGTTGAATACCGTTCCCTTCGGCTCGATTGACGTGATCGAAAACTACAGCCGCGACTGGGCGATCATGAAGTTGCGCGTCCGGGTCCCGTTTGAAACAGACCTCAACATGGTGCGCAAACTGCTCAAGCAGGTGGGTCGGGAGATGATGGAAATCGACGCGATCAAGGACAGTTTTCTACAGCCGTTCAAAGCGCAAGGTGCGGTCGATGTAGACGACTATGGTTTTGTCATCTCGACAAAGTTCATGTCAAAACCCGGCACTCAATTCACGATCCGTCGGTATGCGTTCCAAGCCATGCAGGATGCATTTGAAGCCCACGGCATCCCGTTCGCCCAACCGAGTGTTCGGGTTGTCCTCGACAGCGAAGCCGACGAGCCAGCCACGATCCTGAATCAGACAGAGGTGTTGGGCGCAGCCGCTTCAGCGGTGACCAAGACGGCAATCGAAAAATAGTCAGGGCGAAGGCCGTGGCTTAGCCCCTGATCGCTCGGATGAGCGGCACGCTTTGAAATATCACTGTCAGGGCTAGTCCAAACCCGGCAGTCGCGGTCGCGATTGTGCTCGCATCCAGATCAAACACGACTGCGGCCCCAAATACGCCGAGTGTCGCCGTGGTCATGGCCAATCCCATTGGGACGTCGAAATTACTACGCTGACGTTTCGGAGCTTTGGCTGAAAAACTGGGTAGTTTCTTTGAGCGGGCCATCGCCTCAGCAGGCGAACACCGGAAAAATTCGCGTCGACGGGTCAGCCGATGTTCGGCCAAAGCAGTGTGCAAAGCATTCTCAGCCGCATCCATGTCGGGTACTTTACGAGCCCAAGCGACCTCAAAGGGGGTCGGGACGCCAGTTGCGGCACTAATTTCAGAGGCTCGAACCAGCGGATTGCGGGCGGTTTTCCCGATTTTAACCAGCTTCGGAATGGCCGCATTGGTCAGGCAGTAGACATATCCCGCCATGTCGTTTCTCCTCAGACCCTCTTGCTACCGATCAGTATGCCGGGGCTTGGTGCAAATCGGGTTAAGGAGCCATGACCGCAAAGTCGTGCAACCGTGGGCCGAAAGAGATGGTTGTGCTGCCGCCTCATGGGAGAATATGGCGGCATTCGAGGCAATTCTGCTTTTCGTTTGCGCTGATCGCGGGTAAGAATTCCGTGGGCAGACGAAGGCGATCTTGAATGAGAACACTCATCGCGAGCGCAGCGCTATTGGCAGGCATCACGACAGCCGCCGCGAGTGAGCGCACCATGTACGTCACGGATGATGGTCTTAACGTGCGGTTTTGTGCGGGAACGGACTGTTGCATTGCGGATCGGCTCAACCGAGACGATCCCGTTGCCGTGATGGAAGAGGATGGCCGCTGGGCGCGCATTTCCGTGTTCCACGATGCCAACATTACAGGGCGCAATTGCGAGAAACCTAAAAAGGATTTGATCGCTCATTGGGTCGCACTGGAATTTTTGACCGAACAAGTCCCTGACGGAACCGACCCGAACGCGTGGTTTGGACTGCTCTCCGACAGGCGTATTCGCGGTATTCCGCGGGTGGGTGATTACGGCCTCGACCGCGAAGACCTCGAACTCATCAGGCGCTATGCGTCGCTGTTGTTGCTCAATGGCGTTTGCGAAGCCATCGAAACCGGCAACAAAAGCGTCAGCCGCGAAAACACCTATTACGTCGCGTGTGAAGGCGAAAGCGAACAGCGCTATTTCACCGCCGAAGACGTCGCGAGTTAGTCCTGAATTGGAGGCTACATGTCCAAGGGAGATTTCCTCTGGCCGTTTTTGGAGATCCCGCTAAAGATTTTGATGTCTGACGCGCCCGCAGAAAAACTCTCTTTCTCTTGGTTGATACCACTCTTTGCCGCTAGCTTCGTGATCAAGCGCTTTCGCTCGGTAAAACGGTGGCTCGAAACAGATTTTGGTGAGAGACCTGCTTGGAAATACACCAATGGTCTGGACACCGTATCCGTCGTTATGTGGCTGCTGGTGATCTTTTCTTTGGTGATGTTTCGGTTTGGCTTGTTTTTTTCGGGTGAAACGCCGACGTAATCCCTACCCTGAACAGTTTGTGAACTTCGGGGTTTTCAGCACCCCGTTGGGGCGTTAGAACAGGCCCATGTCTGATCCCTTTGCTGATGAGAGCTTCGCCGCCACGCCGAGCGATGTCCCCCTGAGCCAGCGTGCTGCCGCTGCACCGCCTCAGGCTGCCGTTCCGTACCTTGATGCCCTCAATCCCGCCCAGCGCGAAGCAACTGAGGCGCTGGACGGGCCGGTTCTGGTGCTTGCGGGCGCGGGCACGGGCAAAACCCGTGTTCTCACCACTCGCACCGCGCATCTACTCAATACCCGAAAGGCCCGCCCGAACGAGCTGCTCTGTGTGACTTTCACCAACAAAGCGGCTCGCGAGATGCGCGAGCGGATTGGGTCGCTGATTGGCTATGCCGTTGAGGGGATGCCGTGGCTTGGCACGTTCCACTCGGTCAGCGCCAAGATGCTGCGCCGCCATGCTGAGTTGGTCGGTTTGCAGTCGAATTTCACCATCCTCGACACCGACGATCAAATCCGTTTGCTGAAACAGCTTATTCGCGCTGAGAATATCGACGAAAAACGCTGGCCCGCGCGGATGCTGGCGGGGTTCATCGACAGTTGGAAGAACCGGGGCTGGACACCGGACAAAGTGCCTGACGTCGAGGCTGCGCAATATGCAAACGGGCAGGGCGGCGCGCTCTATCGCGAATACCAAGCGCGGCTCATCACATTGAACGCGGCGGATTTTGGCGACTTGCTACTGCACACGCTGACGATCTTACAAAAGCACGAAGATATCCTCGCGCAGTACCAGCGGTATTTTCGCTACATCCTCGTAGACGAGTACCAAGATACCAACGTCGCGCAATACCTTTGGCTTCGGTTGCTGGCGCAGGGCCACAAGAACATCTGCTGCGTCGGTGATGATGACCAATCGATCTATGGCTGGCGCGGGGCCGAAGTGGGTAACATTCTCAAGTTTGAGAAAGACTTTCCCGGCGCGGTCGTCGTTCGGCTGGAACAGAACTATCGCTCCACCCCGCACATCCTCGCCGCCGCATCGGGTGTCATCAAGGGTAACGAAGACCGCCTTGGCAAAACACTCTGGACCGACACGGAGGAGGGCGAGAAAGTCCGTCTCATGGGCGTCTGGGATGGCGACGAAGAGGCACGTTGGATCGGCGAGCAAGCCGAAAGCCTGCACCGCGGGTCAAGAGATCGAAACCCGTTGAGCCTCGATCAAATCGCGGTGCTGGTGCGTGCGTCGCATCAGATGCGCAGCTTCGA
>CAZXMX010000101.1:0-11682 GCA_964641645.1 uncultured Neomegalonema sp. | reverse complement strand
ACGTGGAAAATTGGCGCTTCCACCATCAGCGCGATATCAGACGGATACGGCGAGGACCGCGAGAAACGCGGCGCCGTGGTGAAACCGATTTGGTTGTTCACGACGATATGGATTGAACCACCTGTGCGGTGCCCAACCAGACCAGAAAGGCCGAAACACTCCGCGACAACGCCTTGACCCGCAAAAGCCGCATCGCCGTGAAGCAGAACTGGGATCACCGAATTACGTGCTTCCCGATCATCGTTCTGGGCTTGCTTTGCGCGGGACTTGCCGAGCACAACCGGGTTGACCGCCTCCAAGTGGGACGGGTTCGCGGTCAGCGACAAGTGGACGGTGTTACCGTCAAACTCTCGGTCAGACGACGCGCCGAGGTGATACTTCACATCGCCCGAGCCATCGACATCTTCAGGCTTAAAGCTGCCACCCTGAAATTCGTTAAAGATCGCCCGGAACGGCTTGGCCATCACATTGACCAACACATTAAGGCGTCCCCGGTGCGGCATGCCGATGATAATGTCTTTCGCACCGAGCGCGCCGCCACGCTTGATGATCTGTTCCATTGCCGGAACGAGCGCTTCGCCGCCATCAATGCCGAAGCGCTTTGTGCCGGTGTATTTGACGTTGAGGAATTTCTCGAAACCCTCGGTCTCGATCAGCTTGTTCAGAATGGCCTTGCGGCCTTCAGGGGTGAAGCTGACCTCTTTGTCGCGACCTTCGATCCGCTCTTTCAGCCAAGACGCCTCTTCAGGATCAGAGATGTGCATGTATTGCAGAGCAAAGGTGCCGCAATAGGTCTTCTTAACGATGTCATCAATCTCACGCATCGAGGCGGTTTCCACCCCCAGCACGTTGTCGATGAAGATGGGCCGGTCCATGTCGGCTTCAGCAAAGCCGTAGGAGTTGGGCTGCAACTCGGGGGCGTACTCAACATTGACGATACCGAGCGGGTCGAGGTTCGCCGCGAGGTGGCCACGATGCCGATGCGCGCGGATGAACATAATGGCTCGGATAGAGTCGAGCGTCGCAGCGCGCGTGGCCTCTGGCGAAAGATCTTGGCCCTTTGCCGCCGCTTTGCCTTTTAGCTTTTTCGCCAATGCCGCCGGATCAGGTACCGCATCCCACTGCCCGTCAAGCGCAGCGACCAGCTCGCCATTCGCTTGCGGCGGCCAATCAGGGCGTGTCCAACTCGCCCCGGCTGCATTTGATTTGGGATCTCCGCCGTCTTCCTCAAGACCGCTGAAGAACGCCTGCCACCCGTCATCAACCGATTTTGGGTCTTCTGCAAAGCGTGCATAGAGCATTTCGACATAAGCGGCGTTTGCGCCCTGCAGAAACGAAAGTTGCGCGAAAGCGTCATTGCCGGATGGCCGGCTAGCCTCGGATGTACTCATTTTACCCGCGCGGGGCCTTCCCGCGTGCTCCCTAAGAGTCAAGCGACTGGAACGGCGCGGCCCACGCAAAACTTGAGAGACTCACGTGGGCAACCCGTGATTCGTTTCCGCTTGTAACGCAACTACGTCAAGCTGAACACAGGCGGTGGTGGTCACAGTTTGTTGCAGTCACCGGGGATGGGGAGTTCGGCAACACATTCAATGTCTTTTGCGTGCTCCTTCCCTCACTTTTAGACACTTTTCAGCGCTTTCAGACGGGACATGAGAAATTAAGGATCGGTCATGGGCACGCAAGCGGCAACCGTTGCTCATTCGAAAACAGAATAATCGGCTGTCGGATTATACGGGTCATCGCCATATTCATTCGCGCCGACTTCTCCTCGAATGATCGTCAGGTAGAGAACATACAGAGCGAGCAAAAGAGCAATTGCCCCGCCCACGTAAACAAAAAACTGAATTCCCGTCATCATGCCAAGCAGCACGGGGATTCCACCGAGGAGAGGGGACAAGTTCCACAGGCCGGTTTTTCCAAGATCGTGCATTCGCCGCCATCCAACCGCCAGCTGCGGCAATATAAACACAAGATCAGCGATGGAACTGAAGGTTGTGTGTACCCATTCCAAAACGAGACTGACAACGGTGGAAAAGAGGATGAACCACCAATATTCTGCCCTTGGCGCACGCCCTGAGAACGTCACGAATTTGCGCATGCACGACGCAATCGCGGCCCCAAATCCCATCATCGCACGCTCCTATCTCTTAAGGCTCGATAGGTTGTATCGACTGAAACACGCAACACAAGCTATGAAAGATGGATCGATTGATGCTGAAGTTTGGAGCTACGCCAATTCCGGGCAGACAATACCAAGACCGCCCCAGCGTTTATGGAATTATTCGCGCGCAAGACAGCGTTCTCTTAGCCCGTACCGACGGCCTGCTATTGCCCGGCGGCGGCATTGATCCCGGCGAATCCCCGATCCGCGCGCTCCATCGCGAAGTTTACGAGGAAACCGGGTGGCGCATTGCACCCCTTCGACGTCTTGGGGTGTTCGTGGAGTATATTTGGGCGGATGATGTGAAGCACTGGCGAAGAAAGATCGCGCAAATCTATCTCTGCCGTCCGATCCGACAGCTAGGGCCGCCCATCGAACCAGATCACACGCCAGAATGGATGCGGATCGACCAAGCCTGCACCGCCCTCACTATCATCGGAGAGCGGTGGTTTATGCGGCGGATTCGATCAGATAGCGCCCCTTAGCCGATGGCTTCGATCAGCGCCTCGCCCAGTTTGGACGGGTCTTCGGAGACGACGATGCCCGCCGAGCGCATGGCTTCGATCTTGTCTTCCGCGCCGCCTTTGCCGCCAGAGATAATCGCGCCTGCGTGACCCATGCGGCGACCTGGAGGGGCTGTGCGGCCTGCGATGAACCCTGCGGTCGGCTTTTTGCGGCCTTTCTTGGCTTCATCTGCAAGAAACTGTGCGGCGTCTTCTTCGGCTGATCCGCCGATCTCACCGATCATGATGATCGACTCGGTTTCGTCATCACCGAGGAGCAAGTCGAGCGCATCGATATGCTCGGTGCCTTTGATGGGGTCGCCGCCGATACCGATACAGGTGCTCTGGCCTTTGCCGATGGCGGTCGTCTGTGCGACAGCCTCATAAGTCAGCGTACCAGAGCGCGAGACGATGCCAACGCTTCCGCGTTTGTGGATGTGACCGGGCATGATGCCGATCTTACAGGCGTCCGGCGTGATGATGCCGGGGCAGTTTGGTCCGATCAAACGAGAGCTAGAGCCGATCAACGCGCGTTTGACCCGCATCATATCGAGGACAGGGATGCCTTCGGTGATGCAAACGATTAAGGGCACTTCCGCATCGAGGGCTTCGAGGATGGCATCCGCCGCGAAAGGCGGTGGAACGTAGATCGCGGTAGCATCGGCACCGGTTGCATGGACCGCTTCGTGGACCGAGTCGAAGACCGGCAAGCCCAGCGCGGTTTGACCGCCTTTGCCCGGCGTGACACCGCCGACCATCTGCGTTCCATAAGCAATCGCTTGCTCTGAGTGGAACGTGCCCTGCGAGCCTGTGATGCCCTGACAAATGACTTTGGTATTTTCGTCGACGAGTACGGCCATGTTTTTTCCCGGTGGCGCCCGAATAAGAGGGGCGTGTTACGCTGTCGGGCAGGGAATACCCGACCCTCCTGCCAAGCACAACAGGCTGGGTCGGAAAGGACATCACCGGTTCATGCGATTCCAAAGGCCACAGAGTGCGTAACCGACCCACCAGCCAATTACGATTGATCCGGTGATCAGTGGTGGGGACAGGTCCGCGAGCTTTTCCAGAAAGGTGTCCGCTACGGAGTCGCTCTTATTCAGGACGAATAGCACGACAACCGCTATCGACATTAAAGCACCAATGATCACAGCCGCTGTTCCACCTAGCTTACGCGTGCACCAAATGGCCAACGTAGCGGCGAGCGCGACCACGATCCCGAACAGGATCAAATACCGCATGAATCCACTCTCTTTTTAAATTCCCGTCGGAAAGGATGGATGAGCAAACTCCGAAGCGCCAGGAGAAAGTGAACCTCTAGAATTCAAAAAACGACCGCAAATGCGGTCTTTCCACGAAGAATGTGACTAAAAATTTCAAAAAGATATCATGTAATTTTTTTTAACTTAATAAATTCAACCCAAATTACCAATCAGCCAAGATTAAATAACTGAATAAAGCTCGTTTACTATAGCTTTACATGGTATAGGAAGAATAAAATGGGTCTTTTGAGCACTCTACGTGGATTTAGCCGCGATAAGCGCGGTAGCGTCGCGATGATGACCGGCATGATGATCCCCGTTCTCGCGACAGGCGTCATGGCCTCGGTCGAGTATAACAGCATCGTCGCTGCCAAAACAAAAATGCAAAACCGCGCAGACGCTGCGGCTTTGTTTGCAGCGAACAGAAACGAGCTGTTGGAAGAAGATTCAGCAGACGATCTGCAGGCGTCGACGCAAGAGCTTATTCAGAAGGCTGTCGAGCAGTCCGGCATCCGCGTCAAAGACGTCGCCTCTAACTACGTGTACGATGCAGAACGCGAAAGAGTCGTTGGTGAAGTAACTTTCACGCCAAAAATGCAGTTTCTGGGAAGTTACTTCCTTCCTGAGACCATCACGGTCGTGACCGAGGCCTCGCCGCTTATCCCGAAACGCGTAGAAATTTCACTCGTTCTGGACCTGAGCGGGTCGATGAACATCAACATTCCCGATCCTTCTGGCGCGACATCGACACGTATCGATGCATTGCGTGACGGGGTGGAAACTCTGATCACCGAATTGGAAGGCCAAGACACCATTGACGCGAACTTCGCGGTGATCCCTTACGCCAGTTCTGTTGATCTGACCGGAATTGCTCTGAACTCTCCAGACGGACCATCCGGATACTTCGAAAACGCGGCGGGCGGTAGTGTGCCATCGCTCTGCGCACGTCAGGACTTCAATGGTTCGGTTCCAAGCAATTGCCTTGGCACCGGGAACAACGCAACGGGCGATCCTTTAGGTTCCTCGCAGACAGGCATCTGGGCAGCCGAGCGTTACATTTCCCAAGTCGACAGCACTTTTTCGCTCTCGCTGGCACCGCCGACCGCGTCGAAAGTGCCAGTCGTGACACAAGGCGTACGTAAAGATTATTGCGGCAATTTCATTATGAATGCTTTCGGACGGTATTGCATTGAGGCTGCGCAAGACATCCACGGTACCTGGTATGAAGAGAGAGGCGCATACTCAACCCGCTCAGGCGTATTGAGTATGACGAGCGAAACGGATGACGTTCGCGACTACATGGAAGGTTTGGTTGCGCAAGGTAACACCGCTGGACACCTTGGTACGGCTTGGGGTCTCTACGCTTTGACGCCGGAGTGGGGAAATGTTTTCAACCATCCTTCGGGCTATCCAGCCAGCTTCGATGACGACAAAGCCCAGAAGATCATGGTCGTGATGACGGATGGTGAGTTTACTCAGACCCAAGACACGAACATTTCGGATGACCAAGCCTACGGTTACTTCCAAGCGGCGTGTGCTCTGGCTCGGGAACAAGGTATCGAGATCTACGCGGTTGGCTTCTTGGCCAGCGAACTGACCGATGAGCAGTTGACGCAGTGTGCGGGGACGCCGGTCCGATACTACAGTGTTGAAAACCGCGATGATCTGATTAGCGCCTTTAAGAAGATCTCTGACAGTGCCACGCAGGTTCGCCTTTCGAGCTAAGCTAGAGCGCATCGATACAAACAATGGAACGGCGGGGATGATGTCCCCGCCGTTTTTCGTTTGCGTGGTCATAAGAAGAGCGGCGACACCCTATGCAGAATGGCGGCGTTCACTGACCCGGCTCGAACGCGATGTCGGACGATAACTTCGGTTCCGGCGAGGCACCAAATCGTGGCGGCGCCTCGCAGTTGCACGTGTTCACCCGAGTGTCAGGAGTTGGGGATCAGGACCGAGTCAATGACGTGGATGACACCATTGGAGGTCTCGATGTCCGCCGTCACAACATTGGCATTGTCTATCCGGACGCCGACCGTACCATCAATGGCAACGCTCGTACCCTGCACCGTCGAAGTCGAGAACTGTTGTCCCGCAAGATCACCTGAGAGAACTTTTCCCGGAACAACGTGATAGGTCAGAATTGACGTTAGCTTGTCCCTGTTCTCGGGCAGCAAAAGCGACTCGACTGTGCCCGCCGGCAAAGCCGCGAATGCATCATCTGACGGCGCGAAGACGGTGAATGGCCCGGGTCCCTTTAGCGTCTCAACCAGACCAGCCGCCTGAACGGCGGCCACTAGGGTATTGAAAGAACCGGCTGATACCGCCGTATCGACAATATCCGGCTGCGTGCTCGCGAATGTTACCGCAGGTTCCGGCACAGGGGCAACATCTGTGAAGGTTACTGTGCTGGCTGGCTCGGAATAGAGCGGCTGAGGCGCGATGGACTGTACCGGGGATGACGGCAATGTATACGCCGTAAGTGCAGGATCGGAAATCGCTGTTGTCGTCGAATGTCCGTAGGAGCAAGATGCAGCAACAGCAGGGCTGCCGGCGAGAATTGCGAGCGTAAAGACTGAAACAGAACGAAGCATAGGATTCTCCTTGAGGGCCAGATGGTCCAGTTCTACCTAGTCGGGAGAATTCAAACTTCTACGCGGTCAAATTGTCACAGGCCATTATAATTAAATGGTTTTTTGAAACTTCGCGTACACGCCATTGAAAAGTTTTACAACTCGCGCCTTGCTAGCACCCAGGTCGCTGTATCCGAACCGAGACCGGGAATAGAGCGTGATGCGTATGCCTTCGTCTGTGGCGGCCATCACCGGCAGTTTCGACATTGATGCTGGTGCGGTGGAAGTTATTGCGGGCAGTGGTCCGCCACAAATTGGCATCAGTGAGTTCCAGCGTGTCAAAGCTTCGATAAGCATCTCGGGTGGTAAGATTGGTCAGGTCGACATCGAGGATCTGGCCAAGAATTGGACAGCGCCATCTAAAACGTCGTTCTAAGACTACGCTATGATTTCTGGAATCATACCCCAAATGTGGGCGCAAGCCAGTTGCCGCTGTCGAGTTTGCGACTGCGTCAACCTCAGCCGCATTTGTAGAGCGAACGCTTTTGGCTTGATATTTGTTCACTTTTAGTTCTTATATCGCTGATTGATTCAATCGGGAGACAGAGAGCAGCGTGGACTTCGAACGGACTTTAGAAACGCAACGGCTTCGGCTGCTCCGCTTGGTGGCGGGGCTCGTTTTGCTGATCGGGTTTTTGTCTGTTGGTCCGGTCTCGCGAGGTTTCTCGGTTGCGATCTGTCGGTATGTTGGCTCGGTCTTGTCTCGCGCTGAAATGGCGGCCCGGTATTTGGTGATCGCTCAGGCGCATCGGATGGTTGCCCTTGGCGCGTTTCAAGGGCAACGGAGTCAGATTTCAGAATCTCTCGCCCACGCATTTGTCAAAACCCATGCGGATGTCTCTCCATCTGAGTGTCAGCGGCGGCTGAAGGCGTTGCGTGCCTTGCTGCTAGACTTACCTAGTCATGCATTGCGCTTGTTGCGCCGGATCGAAAAACAAAACCGCCGCAAGGGACGCACGGATCTGCCTTCGCCGCACCCGGAGACGCCTCTTTTCGCATCGCTGTTCAATTGGCGGCTGGCTGAGAATCGCATCGAGCGCCCGCCGATTCCGCCTAGCGCCTGTCCTTATATTATCGTCTGACCTGCATACCCTTCTTCCCAATCGGAATGAAGGGCGTCGGTATGCGTACTGGTCTTTCAGGCGTTGATCGCCGGTTGATCGACGACGTGAAGCTGGGCCCGGTAGGTCGGGACTTTCTCCGTCGACCCGGCTTTCGGCCCTTGCGCACCCGCCCGTCGGATCGGCGTCGCGATTTGTCGGCGCAGTTTGGTGACGCGGAGGTCCGTCTCTTCCAATTCGCGCCTTTGCGCATCCAGATGAATCTTCATTTGGTTAGCCAAGCCCAACATGATCGAGTTCGGTAACGGACTGGGCGCCGCCATCCAGTGATCCAAATTTCCACGTGTTGTGCCGAGTTTTCTGGCGAGCTGATCACGCCACGATGCCCCGTAAAGAAGCGTCGCGAATTCGACAACATCGTTCCGGTTCTTTTGATCGATCGGCGTCATGTTACTCTCCTTCGCTGGGGGCTACGGTCGCTGGCTCTGGCCTTAAACATTTGAGCACGCGCGGAGATTAGGCAATACGGGTCACAACGGTGTCATGGCCGGTGAACATGCTGCAACAATCGGCTGGTTGAATAGACGGCGTAAAATTCGGATGGGAAAAGGTTGAATGATCCGCTTTTTATTTCACACGAGCATGATCGTTGGGCTGACAATATTGACCCAACTTGGCGGCGTTGCGTATCTAGCGATGCTTTGGCTCTCTCGCGGTTTCTTCCGACGTATGATGGTATTTGCCGGGTTTTACGGATTGCTCAGTATCGGCGCGCTCTTTGTCGCTCCCTTGTTTGGCCGCGAGCCGCTGCCGTGTTTTGAGCGGGACGGGCTGGCACCGCGTTCACTGATATATTGCGCGCTGAACCGCCAATACGTTTCGCCAGAATTGGCCCGCCTCTCCGATCGCCTCGCACAGCATGTCGCCGCGCAGCACCCCAACTCTCTGACGCAGTATCTTGACGCAGGCTTTCCGTTTGCAGACGGCTTTCCGCTGTTGCCGCATCTGTCCCATGACGATGGCAGGAAATTGGATTTCGCTTTCTATTACCGAGACGACGATTATCGGCGCGGCATAACGCCCTCACCGCTGGGGTATTGGGGTTTCTTAGAACCGCATGCTGATGACCCCGAAGTTTGCCGCAAGGGTAATCGCCTCACGTTGCGATGGGACATGGGATGGTTTCAGCGATTTGTCCGGGATGACTTAACCGTGGACGCGGCGCGGACGGCAACGATGCTGCGCTGGCTTGCGGATGAGGGGGTCAAAAGCGGGGTTGAGAAAATCCTCCTGGAGCCGCACCTGCGCGCGCGCTTTGCGTTGCCGCCTTCTGTTGTCCGATTTCAAGGCTGCCGAGCCGCTCGTCATGATGATCACGTTCATGTTCAGGTAAAGAGTCTGCCCTAACCCTTGCCCTTATTGGACTTGCGGAGTATCCCCGCCCTCAAACCCTTCACCACTAAAGAGGAGCGCATAATGGCGCGCGCTAAAATTGCACTGATCGGAGCCGGCATGATCGGCGGAACGCTGGCTCATATTGCGGCTCGCGAAGAACTCGGTGACATCGTTCTTTTCGATATTTTTGACGGCCCTGCAAAAGGCAAGGGGCTCGACATTGCAGAAGCCTCCCCCGTCTTCGGTAAGGACGTTTCGCTAAAAGGCACGAAGTCCTATGCCGACATCAAAGGCGCGGATGTTTGTATCGTCACCGCTGGCTTCCCGCGTAAGCCGGGCATGAGCCGCGATGACTTGCTGGGCAAAAACCTCGAAGTCATCAAGTCGGTTGCGAAAGGCATCAAAGCCCACGCGCCGAAGGCTTTCGTCATCTGTATCACCAACCCGCTTGATGCGATGGTCTGGGCGCTGCAAAAGTATTCTGGCCTGCCAGAGAAAAAGGTCGTCGGTATGGCGGGCGTTCTCGACTCAGCTCGCTTCAGCCACTTCCTTGCTGAAGAATTCAGCGTGTCGGTTGAGGATGTCACCACCTTCGTTCTCGGCGGCCACGGCGACACGATGGTTCCATCGATCCGGTATTCGACGGTTGCCGGTATTCCGGTGCCTGATCTGATCAAGATGAAATGGACCACCCAAGCGAAAATCGACAAAATCGTTCAGCGCACCCGCTCGGGCGGCGGCGAGATCGTTGGTTTGCTCGGCAACGGCTCAGCCTATTATGCGCCAGCCGAAAGTGCGATCCAGATGGCAACATCTTATCTGCGTGATAAGCGCCGGGTTCTGCCGGCGGCGGCCTATCTGTCCAGCGACTTTAATGGCGTGAAAGATCTTTATGTCGGTGTGCCGGTTGTGATTGGCCGTAACGGTGTCGAGAAAATCGTCAACATTAAGCTGAATGACGAAGAGCAAGCGATGTTCGCGCACTCCGCTGAGGCCGTCGAAGAGCTGTTGGCCGATTGTAAGAAGATCGACAAGAGCCTCGCCCGCGGCGGCAAAAAGAAACCCGCAGCGAAGAAAAAGCCTGCTGCGAAGAAGAAGTAACGGACCCGGACAGTGGGGCTCCGTGCCCCTTGTCCACCGACGGGGCGCGAGTCCCGTCGCAAGACAAGGAAACGGAGATGACTCACATTACTGGACGCGAGCTGATCGCTTGGGGTTTCAAGCCCGGAAAGTGGTTTCCACAAGCTCTCGAAAAAGCCAACGAAATGCGCCTGAATGGGGCAGATGACGACGCGATTTTCGCCGCCGTCCAGGCCTTTCAGCCCATTGAAGTCTTGATGCGGACAAATGGCATCCCGTACTCGGCCTTCATCGAGGCCGAGACGGAAGATGAGCGTGAGAATATCGCGGCGGTCACCCGCGACATGGATGCTTTGATGCGCACGCCGACCATCAAGGCTGGCGCGATTATGCCTGATGCCTGCCCTGCCGGGACAATTCCCGTTGGCGGCGTCATTGCAGCAGAGAATGCAATTCACCCTGGATTTCACTCGGCGGATATCTGCTGTTCGATGGCCATCTCCGTCCTTAAGCGGCTGGATGATCCTTCGCGTGTTCTCGATCTGATTGGCGAGTACGCGCACTTCGGGCCAACCAAACGTCCGAAGCATCCGGCGAAACCGCCTCCCGATATTATGGCGCAGTTTGAAGACAACCCGTTCCTGCGGGATCTAGAAAATGTAGCCCACGGTCACTTCACGACTCAGGGCGACGGCAATCACTTCTATTTCGTCGGTCACCTTGAATCGACGGGACAGTTAGCGATTGTCTCGCACCACGGGTCTCGGGGCCTCGGCGCTTTACTCTACAAGCGCGGAATGGCGGCAGCTTATCGAAATACTCGAGTTCATGCTCCGAAAGCGTCGAAAGGCGTTTCGTGGATCACGGCGGACAGCGACGAGGGCCGAGCCTATTGGAATGCGCTGCAAACTATTCGCCTCTGGACGAAAGCAAATCACTACGCCGTTCATGACTGTGTCGCGTTGGCGCTCGGCAACAGGGTTGAAGATCGGTTTTGGAATGAACACAATTTCGTTTTCCGGAAATCGGACGGCCTGTTCTATCACGCGAAAGGCGCAACGCCGTCGTATGCTGGGTTTTCACCCGACGATGATGGTCGAACGCTGATCCCGATGAACATGGCCGAGCCGATACTGATCGCTGAGCATGGACACAATACTGAGGCGCTTGAGTTCGCCCCACATGGTGCAGGGCGTAACATGAGTCGCACCCGGTTCAAGCGCGAGAACTCCCCGGAGATGCCTAAAGACATCGACGTACGGTTCTACTGTGGGATTGCGGACCCGTCTGAACTGCCCCAAGCTTACAAGAGCGCGGCTCAGGTGACCGGGCAGATCGACAAGCACGGGCTTGCAAAGGTCGCGGACCGCGTGATGCCGGTCGGCTCAATGATGGCGGGCGATTGGGAAGAAGAGGCGCCTTGGAGAATCAAAGCCCGTGAAAAACGAGCCGCGAAGGAAAGTTAAAAAGTTGACTGGCGGGACACCTTTCCCGCCAGCAATCGACGAACCGACCGTTGAACCTCGCCGCCCAATGCGCTACCCCATCCGCAACAGTTCCATCGGAGAAGCGACACTATGAACA
>CAZXMX010000100.1:0-11845 GCA_964641645.1 uncultured Neomegalonema sp. | reverse complement strand
GCATTGGTCATGGTCAGTTGCTCAATACGGTCAGGCGCAATCTGAACGATGGTATCAATCATCGCGCTGCCGATTGTCAGGACGGAAATCTGTTTACTCACACTCAGTCTCTCGAATCGCTCGTGACGTCAGAGATAGAAAAGCACTTTGCGCTCTATTTGTCCTGTTTCCGTCTCAGTAAGCGTTCAAGAACAAACGAGGTTCTTGGGCGGTAAGTATAGGGTGTTCGCGGCTCGATCCCGGCACGTCTCGTCATTCTGTAGAGGCCGAAGGCGATCAAACCAACGTGAGCGGCTCCGATGTAGAGGAACATCGCGCTTGGTCCGTATTGCGAGATGAGTTCGGACGCCAGGAGCGGTGAGACGATAGCCCCGATTCCATAGAGGACCATCAGTGAAGCGTTTAACTCGACGACATAATCGGGAGAGGCAAAATCGTTCGCATGGGCGGCGCTGACGGAATAGAGCGGAAACGCCGTCGCACCAAAGAGGAATGACGCGGCGGCAAGCTGTCCGAAGCTTTGAAGATCGGGTCGCGAAGAAATGAATCCGCATACCGCCAGCGCCATGGCTGAAATGGCAATCAACACAATGCGACGATCAAACTTGTCCGCTAGCCACCCGACGAAGGGCTGTGCCAACGCGCCGCCCGCCAAGGCTGCAGCCAAGAACAAGCCAACTTCCTTGGCACTCAAACCGTTTTGGGTGCCGTAGAGCGGGCCAACCATGCGGAAACTGGAGTTCGTGAGGCCAACGGTGACAACGCCAGCCGCCCCCAATGGCGACGCCTTGATGGCTCTGAGCACGCTGACCTTCGGCGATTGCGGGATCGAGGGTGCGGCTGTCTTCGTCAATGTGAGGGGCAGAAGGCAAAGGCACAGGGCGCAAGCGACAATATTGTAGGAGATATACGTCGCCGGTTCGAGGAACCCAACCATCATCTGCGCAACCAGCGAGGCACCCATATCGACTGTTCGATAGACACTCGAAACGCGGCCCCGGTTTTCATTGTCGGCCTTGGCCTGTAGCCAGCTTTCCGCGATTGTGTAACACCCTGCGACCGAGGCCCCGGACAAAACGCGCATCGCCGCCCAGGCAATTGGCTCTTGAATGATCGGATGGAGCAGGGCGCCGATGGCACCAAAAGCAGCAAAGGCCGCAAAGGCGCGCGAGTGGCCGACGCGGCCCATGATCCGGGGTGTCGCGAGGCAGCCGACGAAAAACCCAGCAAAGTGCGCCGAGCCGAGCAAACCGATTTCTCGTGTCGAAAACCCTAAGGCGGTTCCGGAAAGTGCATCCAACGGCCCGAGAGTCCCCGCGCCAAGTTGGACCAACGCAATCGAGAGAAATAGCGCGGCGAAAGAAATTAACAGACGCATTGACGGGAACTCGCAAAGCCGCGAACAGAGACGATCAACCCATGCGGTAATAGACCGCTGATTGCTTCACCGTTTTCGACCTGATCGGTCGTTATTCGCCTATCCAGAGTGTTCGAGAAAAGCGCAGCCGTCATTGGTAATCCGAGCCGCAGTCAAAATGCCGGTCTTGTAAGCACCCGTATCGACGGCGATACGGTTCCCAATGATGCTAGGCGTTTCGTGAATGACGTGGCCATGCACGTGCCAAAACCCGGGTGGCCCGCCAAATTGCATGAAATTTTGGCTGCCCCACAGCATTGTCTTCGGACTTTGCTCGTCAATGGGATGGGATGGGTCCATGCCGCCATGCGAGAACACGACATTCCCAACGCGCCACCAATAGACAGTCCGACCATCGATAAACTGTCGCAAGTCGCCCAGCGCGGTGCCGAACGCTTCAGAGGACTTAATCAGCTCGGCATCAGAGGCGGTCGCAAAGATTGTTGGCTGGTCAAATGATTCGAGGGTCTCCATGCCGCCCCAGTCCAGCCAACGCCGTTTGTTGATCGGGTCATCGACAAAGTCGATCATCTGCTGTTCGTGATTGCCACGCAGGAAAATGATCTCGCAATCGGGAATGGTTAGCTCGGAAAGATACCGAAGAACGCCGCGCGAATCTTCTCCCCGATCAACATAATCGCCCATGAAAATCAGCCTTTTGGGACCGGCGGTTCCTTCGCGGGCAATATCCGTCCGAAGCCGCGCAATCAGGCCTTTCAGAAGGTCGAGTTTTCCATGCACGTCGCCAATCGCGTACACCGTCCCATCGACGTCAAAAAAATCCGGTTGAAGCGGAATGTTCTCGTCGTTTTTGCTGCCAAACAGGGATGGAAAGCGCATTAACAGCTCTTGAAATAGCGGATGAAACTTCCCGCCTTATGCCTTTGTTTCTCAACAATCGCAAACCGATTGGACAGCTTGCCTTCAGCCTCCGGCTACAATCTCGAAATTCCCGGTGGAAACACCCGTTTCAGGTGATGGGGCAAAGGCAATCGTCACCGAGTTGCGCGCTTCGGGATTTCGGATCGCATTGTATAGGAAGTCGCGCTCATTGCCCGGATCACCGGCAAAGTACATTTGGGTCGGGAGCGGCTCAAAACCCGGCCCGCCAACCCGAAAATGTAAGTGTCTAGAGCGTCCAGTGTATTCACCGGGTTTGATGGTGCGGAAGCGATAGCGACCTTTTTGGTCGGTCTGAACCACGCCGTATCCTTGAAAATTCGGGTCTAGAGGGGCGTTCGAGGTGTCCCGGCTGTTCGCATAGCGGCCGAAGGCGTTCGCTTGCCAGAGTTCTACAAACCCACCGCTTATCGGGCGTCCGTCAAGGCCCAGCAGCCGTCCTGTGATTTCAATCTCCTCTCCGGTCGCGGCGGGACCACTTCCGAGCCGAACGAGGTCAGCATCGCTTTCGCTCGGCAGCACATCCGGGTAGAAGGGTCCGGTCGGCTGTGCCGGTGTGCGTGTCAACGCCAAGGCTGGCGATGCGAAACCGGTCGATGCTGCTAACCCTAGAACTGCTTTTCTGCGAGAAATCATTGATGCTCTCCTCTTTCACCGTCATTTTACACGCCGTTTCGACGAAATCGGGGCGGGGCGTTCACGGGTTCGCGAGGTGGCATGGCTGAGATTGATTTGAGTGCCGAGCGGATCAAGACGCCGCTGAGAGAGCGGCTTTTGGTCGCAGCAACGGTTGTTCTCGCTCTGGTTATTGCGATGCCGATCCTATCGGTGGTGGTCTCGCTGTTTCAATCGGGCGAGGGCGTGTTAGCGCATTTGGCCGAAACGCGGCTTAAAGTTTATATCGGGAACACGTTGCAACTCGCTCTGATCGTTGGAATTGGGGCTGGGATCATGGGGATCGGAGCGGCGTGGTTGGTCACGATGTGCCGCTTTCCGGGGAGAAAGTGGCTTGAGTGGGGGCTGGCTTTGCCTTTGGCATTTCCCGCCTACGTCCTTGCCTACGCTTACACCAATCTGCTCGATCATGCGGGACCAATTCAAACTGGTTTGCGGGCCGCATTTGAATGGGGACCGAGGGATTATTGGTTTCCTGAAATCCGTTCGTTGGGCGGGGCAGGAGTGATGCTGGCGCTGGTGCTGTATCCTTATGTATATCTGCTCGCGCGGGCGGCGTTCCTTCAGCAGTCCGTTGCGGCTTTTGATGTGGCGCGAACGCTGGGATACGGACCTTGGCACGCATTTGGACGGGTGGCGGTGCCGATGGCGCGGCCTGCTATTGCAACCGGTATTGCACTGGTTTTGATGGAGACGCTTGCGGATTTTGGGACCGTCTCGCACTTTGGCGTATCGACCTTCGCGACAGGCATCTATCGGTCATGGCTGTTGATGGGAGATCGGATTGCGGCGGCGCAATTGTCGGCTTGTTTGTTGATTTTTGTGCTGGTTTTGTTGGTGCTGGAGCGGACCCAGCGCCGGGCCGCTCAATACCACCAGACCGGCAAAAAGTATCAAGCGCTGCCAGAGTTTCAATTGACTGGCCCGCGTGCGTGGGCGGCGTCGACCTTTTGCGCAATACCGACATTCTTTGGCTTTCTTCTGCCGCTGGTTGTGCTGAGTCGGATGACGGCGATCGGCGGTCACAGTTTGTTCGGTTCGCGCTATCTGGGATTTGCATTAAACTCGCTCATTCTTGCGGGAGCGGCAGCGGTTTTGACGGTGCTGATTGCTGTTTGTCTCGCCTATGCGTCGCGGCTCGTAAACCGCCCGACTGTTCGTTTTGCCAACATGGTTGCCTCGCTGGGATACGCCGTGCCCGGCTCGGTGATTGCGGTCGGATTGCTACTGCCGCTTGGTGCGTTTGATAATTGGCTCGATAGTTTGATGGAGGCGCAGTTCGGGGTCTCGACGGGGTTGCTTCTGACGGGTTCAATCGCGGCGTTGATCTTTGCCTACATCGTTCGTTTCATGTCAGTGGCTCTTCAAACAGTCGAGGCTGGCTTGGGTAAAGTGACTCCGTCGATGGACCAAGCCGCCCGAACTTTGGGGCAGGGCGCGGGCGGTGCTTTTGTCCGGGTTCACGCGCCTTTGATCCGCGGTGGGTTGCTGACAGCGGCCCTAATCGTCTTTGTTGATGTGATGAAAGAGTTGCCGGCTACGCTCATCATGCGGCCTTTCAATTTCGATACGCTCGCGGTGCAAGCCTTTCGATTGGCGGCGGATGAACGATTGCTGCAGGCGTCAACGCCGTCGCTGGCCATTGTCGCGGTTGGATTGATCCCAGTGGTATTGCTGAGCTGGCAGATCCGTCGATCACGTCCCGGGAGTATTGAACCATGATCTGTCGCCAAATCTGTACAAAATTCCTCACTGTGACGGCTGCGTTTGTGTTGACGGTTGTCGCGCCTGCCTTTGCGGAGGAACCCGCGTGGAAGCAGGCGGTTCTGGAACAGAATACAGCTTTCTACGATGCGTTCGAAGGCGGCGATTTACCGGCCATGAAAGAGGTTTGGGGAAAGCTCGAACCGATCATTCTGGATCACCCACGCGGGGAGCGGTTGGATGGCCGAGAAGATGTGATGGGCTATTGGGAGTGGGCACTGCCCGGTTCCTCGCCCGATATATCCTGTGATGTAACGGGTGTCATTCGTTCGGGTCCAACGGTTACAGTCTATTGCGACGAATACCTTTTTCAGGGAATCCTGAAGATGAAGAACATCTTCCACCGCGAAGATGGCGAGTGGAAGATGATATATCACGGCCCGCCCAAGCTGCAGGGGCTTTCTTGAAATCGCAGTCAGAGAAAGGCTGGACTGAGTTCAGGCTGATTGTTGCTTTCAGAAGTGGTGATTTACGGGTTTCGAGTTGGGGCAACTCTTGCAGACGATTCTTCGGAGGATCACCCGTTCAGGCATCCTTTCAGTTCAGAGTAGTCGACCATGACATGCTCTGCGTAAGCGGCGCGCGATTGAAGGTCGGCGTAATACGCCTCAAGCCCTTCAGGTGCCTCGCGGGGCAGGTCGAGCGTAAAGTAGCGGTATAAGACATGACCTGCCCAAATGTCTGCGAGGCTAAAGTCGCCAACAAGCCACCGCGCGCTCTTTCGTTGCTTCATCGCTATGGTCGCCAACGATTCGAATTTTCTGAGGTTGTCAAGGATTGCAGGCATGTCACGATCCGCCTCAGGCGTACGATAGAACTTCCAGAAAATCGGCACAGTGAACGCGCTACAAAGGCTGGTCTGAGCCCAATGTGCCCAAGTGTCCGTTAGCGGCTCTGTTTTAAAAGGCTCTGGTCCATAGCGACTGGTCAGGTATCGGAGGATCGACGCGCTTTCGAACAAGGTTAGGTCGCCATCTTGGAGAACCGGTATCAAGCCCATCGGGTTCATCGCCAAAAATTCTGGCGTGTCTGTTCCTCCAAATCGTCCACCGATGTCGTGCCTAATATGGTTGAGGCCCAGCTCTGCCGCGCCCCACATAACCGCCTGTACATTCGAGGAAGTTGCGCGACCGTAGATCGTGATGGTCATGCCCGATCCCTTTTCGTCTCCAGTCTTCTTCTGAATTGGACGGCTGGGCCCGCTATTGGTAATCCACGCGGTCGTAAATTTTTTGCGCTTCGCGTTGGTGCGTGCCTAATGCGTTCAACGAAAGATCGTCAGCTTTAAACGCCCCAAGTTTCTCGACGCTTTCCGCCAGTTCGGCATCGCCGACCACGGGATACTCGTCGTTCCCGGCGGAGAAGTAGGTCTGTGCGGCAGGGCTAAGAAGGTACTCTAAGAACTTCAACGCATTCTCTGGATTGGGGGCGTGTTTGGCGATCCCGGCAGCGGAGATGTTGACGTGCGCACCGCGATCCTTTTGGTTTGGGAAAATCCAACCGATCCCATCGACGCCATCGCTGAGTCCTCGGACTTCGCGGCGTAAAGCCCTTGCGAAATAGTAACTGTTCGCGATGGCAATGTCGCACTCTCCGGAGACCAATCCGCGAAGCTGATCTGTATCGCCGCCTTGTGGCTTCCGAGCGAGATTGTCCTTCAGGCCTTGGGCCCAAGTCGTTGCTTCTTCGACCCCATGATGAGCGACCATCGATGCGAGCAGCGATTGCATATAGATGTTCGATGACGATCGCGCGCAAATCATGCCTTCGTATTTTTTGTCCGCGAGGTCTTCATAGGTCTTAGGTGGCTCTGTCACGCGGTCCTTTGCGAAAAAGATCATGCGGGCGCGCTGTGAAAACCCAAACCATGTTTTACCGGGGTCGCGTAGGTGCGGCGGAATGGTCTCGGTTAATACATAGGAATCGACGGGCTGAAGCAGGCCTTGTTGTTCGGCGCGCCAAATTCGCCCGACATCCGTTGTAATAAAAACATCTGCTGGGGAGTTTTTGCCCTCGGCCTTGATCCGTTCCGTTAGGGCGCTGGCCTTCGCCTCGATCCGATTGATCGTGATCCCTGTGGCTTCTTCGAAGTCGGAATAAAGTCGCTCATCGGTGTCGTAGTGGCGAGAGGAATAGAGGTTGAGCTCGCCGTCAGCGAAGGCTGGTGCCGCGAAGGCTACGATCGCCGCAGCAAGGATTGGTAAGCGCATCGAATCTGTCCCGTGTCATGTTATCTGTCACCAAATTCATTATCCGTGTGTTTTAGTCAAGAATTAATCCGACAAAAATAGTTGGTTTTGAGCTGAGAGTACGATTGCCGGTTCAATATTTTGAAATATCAAGCGAAATACGCGTTGCAAGGTGAGCGAAAAACACTTTCGGCGCGCACTAGATCGCACCTGTTCGGCAGTGAGACCATTGGAGTGATCGATGGCAGCGGTCCCGCAGCCGTTGATGGACGGATCGGAGGCTTATCCATCAGCTTTCTGGCGCGTTAGCCGACTGGTCGAACGTCTGTACGGCGTAACATCTCGACACTTTTATCAATCCTTATGTTCGTACGCTGACCGCGAAAATTTGTTAGCTATTTTGATCCATTTTCTCAATCGGATCGGGGGCGATGCGAAAGAAAACCAATGGGTTAGGGACATCATGTTCGACGATTTTTTCTCTTTTGGCGCTGTAACGTCTGATATTTCCAGCAACCTTACATTCGAATTCAGCGAGGCGGCTGCCCCGGTCACCGAAATCACTCTGGGCGAGATCGACGTGACCTTCCCGTCTTTCGGTGGCATCTTCGACATCAATGCTGCACCTGTCGCCGAAAGTGACAATGCGAGGACCGATGAAGGTCAGTCCGTCACGGTCAATGTCCTAGAAAATGACTACGATGCGGATGGTGACACCATCAGCCTTTTGGCGGCGAGTGAGGCGGCCAACGGGTCCGTTTCAATCGAGAACGGTGCGGTGGTCTACACACCAGACGAAGGGTTCTCGGGCGGAGATAGCTTCACCTATACGATCTTTGACGGTCTCAACTTCTCCGAGGCGACCGTCGACGTCGTTGTTGAAGCTGATGAGCCAATGGACGGGGGAACCGGCGGCGACAAGTCCGGCTTCGAACTCGGCCAAGTGCAGGATTGGTATAACCCCGCATGGGGTGGCGGTTTCAACGTGACGTTTGAATACACCGTCAATGAGAACTCGGTTCTCGGCGAAGACTTGCAGGCTTGGGTGATTGATAGCGGTTACACCGGTCCCGGCGAGATCGTGCATGTTTGGGTGAACAGCGTTAACGGCCCAATCTCGCGTCCAGCCGACGGTTCCTTTGACATTGGTAATCTGGACGCGGGTTTTCAGCCCGATCTCCAAGTCGGCGATACGTTCAGTGTGTCTTTCCAAGTCAATGGAGCGGGATTCGATGAGGGCCACTTCTGCCCGACCTTCATCGACTCGGACCCTGAAGAATTTGAAGCGACTCCTTCCGACGTGGCGATCACTGCGTCGCCAACGAATGACTGGGGTTCCGGATTTTTGCAGAACGTGGAGATTGCGAACGTTTCCGGCGAAGAAATCGAAGGTTGGTCCGTGGTTCTCGACGTTCCCGAAGGCGACACGTTTGTCTTTAACAACACTTGGGGCGCGACCGCCGAGACGCTCGATAACGGCGATATTCTGTTCACCAACTTGGATTGGAACGAAGACATCAATCCGGGCGGTTCCGTGAACTTTGGCTTTACCGGAGACAACACCACGGACGCGGCTGTTGCGATTGACGAGTTCGATTTTACCTGGCTCGGCTAGGTCGTCTGGATGAGGATGGAATGGAGGCGCGCTCGGCAACGGGCGCGCCTTTCTTGTTATCGGGCGTATTTCACAAACGGCGTCAATGTCGCGATGCGATCGTAGAGGCGACGCGCTGTTCCGTTGAAGTCTTGCGTTAGCCAGTAGACGCTCGGTGTGCCGTTGGCGTCTGCGGCGTCGTATACAGCCTCGATCAACGCACGTCCTGCACCGGTTCCGCGCGCAGCATTGGCCACGTAGAGGTCTTGGAGGTAGACCACATCTTCTTCACGCCAATTGTGCGGATGAATGATGTAGTGGACCAATCCGATGGGTGTGTCTGCATCGTCTACGGCGAGAAACGCCCGCTGCGTCTCTCGCGCCGGATCAAGCAACCGCGCAAAGGTCTTGGCGTAAACGGCTTCGGCCACCGACGATTCATAGAACGTCAGATACCCGGTCCACAGCTCCCGCCAAGCGGCTTCGTCGTCAGTGCGTAGTTCCCGGATTTTCATGGACTTCCTCTGAAATGATCGCCTCGCATTCGATCTCAACGAGGAATTCTGGCAAAACAAGCGCGCTGGTGCCAACCATCGTGCAGGCGGGCCGGACTTCGCCAAAAATCTCACCGTGAACTTTGCCGACAGCATCGGAGTCTGCGATGTTGGTGACGAAGATGCGGTTGATGACGATATCGCCAAGGCTCGCACCGGCGGTTTCTAAAGCCGCGCTGATCGTCGCAAAAATCTTTCGCGTTTGTTCGGCGGCGTCGCCGGGGGCGTAGGGCTTGCCGTCTTCAACAGCGCAAGTCCCTGCGACCTTAATGACGTTGCCCACGCGGACAGCACGAGAATAGCCATAGGCTTCTTCCATCTTTCCACCGGTCGATACGTTCGTGCGTGTCATAGTCTTACCACCATTTCTCGGGCTTCGCCGTGAAGCCCGTCGTTTCTTCCAGCGCGTAGGCTGTGTTGAGTAGATTGGCCTCGTCAAAGGCTTTGCCGATGAGTTGTAGGCCCAGCGGAAGGCCGCTTTCGCTCATGCCCGCCGGGACCGAAATTCCCGGAAGGCCCGCCATGTTGACCGTCACTGTGAAGATGTCTTGCAGGTACATCTCGACGGGGTCACTCACCGCGCCCAACTCGAAGGCAGGCGAGGGCGTGGTGGGGGTTAGGATCGCATCGACGGTCTCAAAGGCTTTCTCGAAATCGCCTTTGATGAGCGTGCGGATTTTCTGTGCGCGGCTGTAATAGGCATCGTAATAACCCGCCGACAAGACGTACGCGCCCATCATGATGCGGCGCTTGACCTCATGGCCGAAACCTTCCGCGCGGGTCTTTTCATACATCTCGGTGATGCCATCGCCTTGGCTGAGTTCAGCGCGCTGACCATAGCGCACGCCGTCATAGCGCGCGAGGTTGGACGACGCTTCGGCGGGAGCGATGATGTAGTATGAGGGCAGGGCGTATTTCGTGTGCGGCAGGCTGATCTCGACAATCTCAGCGCCTTTCGCGCGCAGGTCTTCCGCACCCTTTTCCCAAAGTGCTTTGATTTCGGATGACATACCATCCGCGACATATTCTTTGGGTACGCCAATGCGCTTGCCCGTAATATCGCCCGTCAGCGCGGCCTCGTAGTCCGGGACCTCGATCTCGGCAGAGGTGGAGTCTTTTTCGTCAACCGAGGCCATCGAGCCGAGCATAATTGCAGCATCGCGCACCGTTCGCGTGAACGGTCCGGCTTGATCCAACGACGAGGCAAACGCGATGATGCCCCAACGCGATACCCGGCCCCATGTCGGTTTTAGGCCGACAATGCCGGTGAACGCCGCTGGCTGGCGGATTGAGCCGCCGGTGTCTGTTCCAAGGGTGGCCATCGCCATATCAGCGGCCAGCGAAGCCGCCGATCCACCCGAGGAGCCGCCGGGGGTTAGCTTCGCGTCGGAACCTTTGGCGCGCCAAGGCGAGACGACTGGGCCATAACAAGCGGTCTCGTTAGAGCTGCCCATGGCAAACTCGTCCATCGAGAGCTTGCCGAGCATCACCGCGCCATCATCCCAGAGGTTTTGCGTAACGGTGCTCTCGTAGGCCGGTTTGAAGTCTTGCAGAATATTCGAACCGGACTGCGAGTTCACGCCTTTGGTGCAGTAGAGGTCCTTCACCCCGATCGGAATCCCGCAGAGCGACGGTGCGTCGCCTGCACCAAGGCGCTTGTCCGCAGCGGCGGCCTGTTCGCGCGCGATCTCTGGGGTCTTCACCGAATACGCATTCAGCGCATCGCCGCCCTCGACTTGGGCGATATAGGCCTCGGTCAGTTCAGCGGCGCTGATGTCTTTGGCGCGCAGCTTATCCCGCGCATCCGCGATCGAAAGAGTGGTGAGGTCTGTCATGATGGCCCGCATTCCGGTAGATTTTCCGCATCTTTAGCGGGGCAAAGGGCAGGCGGCAAGTGCGGAAGGGGTCGGTCAAACGTCTTGCTGCGCTGTCCGGGTTTCTGCTCGAGTTCGGGATTTGTAGATTTTTTAGACGAGAATATCTGGCATCTCACAATTGACAATAATGATTTTTGGGTTGCCACAATAGTTTCGAGTCACTGCAGCCTGTAAGGCATTGATTTAATTGTATGCTGCGGCTAAGCTAAAAGCCGAAAGTTCTCGTTGTTTTTGCTGCAGAAGTTGTATGAGATCTTGTCGCGGAACTTTTTCCATTCTTTGGGGATGGTTTCTCGAAAGAAGACAGGGATTGCGTCGGCGAATTGTTTCTGTCTTGGGTAATGACGATTGGCCAAGAGCAAGTCACTATTCTGACCGACACGGTAAACGTCGTTGGCGTTATCAGTCGAAGGGGTTCAGTGCTCAACTAGGCACCGAGTATGCCTCCGACGAGTTTATTCGTCGCTACGAAGCGCCAGAGAAGCGAGCGCCGCAGGGTATTGGTGCGAGCCGATCACGCGCTGGTTCAATGTCTGCACTGATCGCTTCTTGGTATCGCTCGCCCAAGTTTCTCGGTTTAGGAGAGAGTACGAAGACCACATATCGGCGCACAGTCGAACCGCTTCGGTTAACGCATAGTGACAAGCGTGTGAGTCAGTAGCAGCGCAAACACATTAACAGATGATGGCTAAAAAAGCTGAAACACCAACCACTGCAAATTTTCTGTTTCGCATGGTTAGGCAATTGCTCGATCATGCTGCCGAAATTGAATTGAGGGTCGACAATCCCGCTCGTGGGATAAAGGGCTATAGTGTAATTATTGGAATTTTCCGTCTCGATCAAAAGGCCAACGCACTATTCTGGAGTCTTCTCAG
>CAZXMX010000099.1:0-11965 GCA_964641645.1 uncultured Neomegalonema sp. | reverse complement strand
GGGCGATTGGTCGCGATTTGGGACACTCTTTGGGTTGTTTTGGCCACATCACACAACTCAGAAGGACGCGAACGGGTCCATTCACGCTGAAAGACGCGATTTCGCTGGAAACTCTAGAGGAAATGCGCCATACGCCCGTCTCTAGCGCACGGCTTATCTCCGTTGCGACAGGGCTGGACGGCGTCCCGGCCCTTGCCGTGACAGAGGCGCAGGCGAACCAGCTCAAAAATGGGCAGGCGGTTTCTGCGGCGGTGTCTGGTCTTGAATACGGAACGACGGCTTGGGCCTCCCTTCATGGGGTGCCGATTGCCATCGGTCAGACCAAGGGCGGATTGCTGCACCCCGAGCGCGTTTTGCTTATGCCCGACGCCGAAGGAAACTAGACATGTCGATTACTGCTGAACGCAAACAGGAACTGATGAAAGAGCACGCCATCAAAGACGGCGATACCGGCTCTGCCCCCGTTCAAGTCGCAATCTTGACCGAGCGCATCACGAACCTGACCGAGCACTTCAAGACCAATAAAAAAGACAACCACAGCCGCCGTGGTCTGCTGAAAATGGTCAGCACCCGCCGCAAGCTGCTCGATTACATTCGCAAGAATGACGACGAGGCTTACAAGACCTTGATCGGAAAGCTCGGCATCCGCAAATAAGCGAGCCGATGAATACGCCTCACCGACATCTTTGGCGTATCGCACCAGTGCTTTTGGTGCGATTTGACCCTCGCGTTCTTTCGCGGGGGTAAAGGTGTTTCTGACTTTAGCGTTCTGACCCGACGCGACTCGAAACTACAGGGTCTTCGCGCAATCCGGCGCGAACCGCGCGGCGTCTGATTACGCCGCACTGCGGATCGAGGGGAAGGCCCCCGTCCGCTTACGTAAGGAATGAATATGTTTGATGTTGTCCGTAAGGAAATTGAATACGCTGGCGAAACACTGTCGATGGAAACGGGACGTGTTGCCCGTCAGGCCGATGGCGCAGTAATCGTCACCCTCGGAGAGACCTCGGTGCTGGCCGCCGTGACGTTCGAGAAAAAACCAAAAGTGGGCTTCGACTTTTTCCCACTAACCGTCCACTACCAAGAAAAATTCTATGCAGCCGGTAAAATCCCCGGCGGCTATCTGAAGCGCGAAGCCCGCCCTTCCGAAAAAGAGACGCTGACCTCGCGTCTGATCGATCGCCCAATTCGTCCGCTGTTCATCGATGGCTTCAAAAACGAAACCCAAGTCATCTGTACCGTTCTCAGCCACGATCTTGAGAACGACCCGGATATGGTCGCGATGATCGCCGCTTCCGCTGCGCTGACGATCTCCGGCGCTCCATTCATGGGTCCGATCGGCGGTTGCCGCGTTGGTTACATCAACGGTGAATACAAGCTGAACCCAAGCTCGGAAGACCTTGAAGACAGCAAGCTCGACCTCGTGATGGCGGGTACGCAAGACGCTGTGATGATGGTTGAGTCCGAAGCATCGGAACTCAGCGAAGATGTCATGCTCGGTGCGGTCATGTTCGGCCATAAGTCGATCCAGCCGGTTATCGACCTGATTATCTCGCTCGCCGAAGAAGCAGCGAAAGAGCCGTTCGATGTGAACCTGCCCGACAACTCGGCCATCAACGAGAAGGTCAAGGGTCTCGGTGAAGCCGCGATGCGCGAAGCCTTTGGTACGGTCGACAAATCCGAACGGACCGACAAAGTTTCTGCGGCACGCGACACGATCAAAGCCGGCCTCACTGAAGAAGAGCTTGAAGACAACAACGCTGTCGGCGGTGCGATCAAGAAGCTGGAAAAATCCATCGTGCGCGGCGACATCGTCAAGACCGGAAAACGCATTGATGGCCGCGACCTCTCAACGGTTCGCGCGATTGAATCGCATGTTGGTGTTCTGCCGCGTACTCACGGCTCCGCTCTCTTTACTCGGGGTGAAACACAAGCGCTCTGCATCACGACGCTGGGCACGGGCGATGATGAACAACGCATCGATGCGCTGGACGGTGATTACCGCGAGCGTTTCCTGCTGCACTATAACTTCCCGCCATACTCGGTCGGTGAGGCTGGTCGCTTTGGTCCTCCAGGTCGCCGCGAAGTTGGTCACGGTAAACTGGCGTGGCGCGCGCTTCGTGCGGTTCTGCCAGCGGCAACGGACTTCCCTTACACGATCCGCATCGTGTCGGAGATCACCGAGTCGAACGGCTCGTCCTCGATGGCTTCTGTTTGTGGTGGCTCGCTCTCCATGATGGATGCGGGCGTTCCGCTTACGCGTCCGGTGGCTGGTGTTGCGATGGGCTTGATCCTCGAAGAGAGCGGCGAGTTTGCTGTTCTGACCGACATCCTTGGTGATGAAGATCACCTCGGCGATATGGACTTCAAAGTTGCGGGCACGACCGAGGGCATCACGTCCCTTCAGATGGACATCAAGGTCGCGGGCATCACTGAAGACATCATGAAGCAAGCACTGTCCCAAGCCCATGAGGGCCGGAACACGATCCTCACCGAAATGAGCAAAGCGCTCAGTGCGGGCCGTCAGGAATTCTCTGAACATGCGCCTCGCATCGAAACGATGCAGATCAATCCGGATAAAATCCGCGAGGTCATCGGCTCGGGCGGTAAAGTCATCCGGGGCATCGTCGAAGAGTCGGGCGCGAAGGTCGACATCAACGACGAAGGCATCATCAAAATCGCTTCCTCGAATGCCGAGCAGATCGAGAAAGCCAAAGAGATGATCATGCACATCGCGGCAGAGCCAGAGGTCGGCATGATCTATGACGGCAAAGTCGTGAAGGTCATGGAGTTCGGCGCGTTCGTCAACTTCTTCGGCCCGAAAGACGGTCTCGTCCACATCTCTGAAATGTCGAATGACCGAGGTAGCAAACCTTCGGATCACGTCAAAGAGGGCGACGTCGTGAAGGTCAAACTCCTCGGCTTTGCAGATCGCGGCAAGGTCAAACTGTCGATGAAGGCTGTGGATCAAACCACCGGCGAAGATCTGACAGCGGGCTAATCCGCCTGACAATATAGACGACCCAAACCCCCGCCCTTGTGCGGGGGTTTTTCGTTGTTGGCATCGCGTCGCGCCGCTGGCACAGTTGACGAATGGCCGGAAAAACCCTCAACGCAAAAAACCTTCAAGCTCTTGGTTCCGAGCGCCTTGCTGAGTTGGTCATGGACCTCGTGCAAGGCAGTGCGCCGTTAAAGCGCGAAGCCCGAGCTGCGTTATTGGAGGCGGCGGGTAGTGAGGCACTGGCCGGTGAAGTTCGCAAGCGCCTCGCGACGATCAAACGCTCGCACTCCCGCGTGAGTTGGCGCAAGCGAAAAGCCTTCCTCCGCGATCTCACCAATCAACGCGACATCATCATCACGCGCATCGCGCCGGACAATCCGGCCACGGCCCATGACTTGCTCTGGCAGTTCTTAGAAATGAGCGATCATATTTTTCACCGCGTCAGTGATGAGCAAGGCGATTTCGCGCTGCTCTTTGACGATGCTTGCGAAAGCCTCGGGCCGATTGCAATCACCGCGAACATCGAACCAGCTCCTCTTGCGGATCGGGTCTTCACTGCCGTGACTGACCATAGTGGGTATGGTGTCTTCGATCGGCTGATTGGTCAGATGCGGGTTGCCTTGGGTGAGGCGGGTATCGCCGCGCTGAAAACGCGCTTCACCGACGCCCTTGATGATCCCGAATGGGATGGTGATGCAGTCCTTAGAATTGGATTGATGACCATCGCCGATCTTGAGGGCGATGCCGACGGTTACGCAAGCCAGTACGATCCGGCGATGCGAAAACTGCCGCGTGTCGCCGCCAAGATCGCCATACGGCTGGTATCTGCAGCCCGCGCTGACGAGGCACTCCTCCTTCTCGATACCGCCGATATCGATGATGGCCTACCCATCGAATGGGTCGATGCGAGGATCGAAGCGCTCGATGCTTTGGGGCGTGGCGACGATGCACAACACTTGCGCTGGCAAGCGTTCCTCGTGTCTTTCTCGCCGACCTACCTGCGCGAGTACGTTCAACACTTGCCGGACTTTGAAGATGTCGAGGCGGAGGACCGGGGCCTCGATCATGTCATCGAGAACTGCCCCATACATCAGGCATTACTCTTCCTGATCGAGTGGCCGGCGCTGGACCGCGCCGCGAAGTTCGTTATGGATCGCCGTGCCGCGTTCGATGGTAATCGATACTATCAACTCTCTCCGGCGGCGGATGCTCTGGAAGCCAAGCACCCCCTCGCCGCGACAATCCTACGTCGGATTATGATTGAAGACACGCTCAACGGCGGGCGATCCAATCGTTACAAACACGCGGCGCGGCATCTTCTCGAATGCGAGAGCGCGGATGCGGTCATCGAAGATTATGATGAGATGACATCCCATGAAAAGTTTGTTGCTGGGCTAAGAGACCGTCATGGCCGCAAATATGCGTTTTGGGAACTGGTTTTGGGTTGACCCTCACAATCGCCCATCAACAATCTCCCGATCCAGCGCACCCTTCACATCGAAGATAACGCAATTTGCTTTCCCCAATGCGCGAACTTCCTCAGGTTTCATTGTGCGGAATTCTTTGTGGGAGACCGCAAGGATAACAGCATCATACGCGCCCACATCCGGCTCCACCAAAGTCACGCCATACTCGGCCACGGCTGCCTCGGCATCGGCTTGCGGGTCCCAAACATCGACGTCCATCTGATAACTCGCCAGTTCAGTCAGAATATCCGCGACGCCGGTGTTGCGCAGATCAGGACAATCTTCCTTGAAACTCATGCCCATCACCAGCGCCCGCGCGCGCCGAGGCAGAATGTCTTTGCAGATCATCAAGCGGATCACGCGATCCGCAACGTAACTGCCAATCCGGTCATTGATGCGACGCCCGGCCAAAACAACTTCAGGATAGTACCCAAGCTCTTTCGACTTGTGGGTCAGGTAATACGGGTCAACGCCGATACAGTGACCGCCAACCAGCCCCGGATAGAACCGCAGAAAGTTCCATTTTGTCCCGGCGGCTTCCAAAACATCCAGCGTATCAATGCCCACCCGGTCAAAGATCATCGCCAACTCATTGATGAGGGCGATGTTGAGATCACGCTGCGTATTCTCAATCACCTTCGCGGCTTCGGCTACTTTGATCGACGGTGCCTTATGCGTGCCTGCGCGAATGATCTTTGCGTATAGTTCATCGATAAACGTTGCGGCCTCAGGCGTTGAACCCGATGTCACTTTGACGATGTCAGGCAGGCGGTGTTTGTGATCACCGGGATTGATCCGCTCAGGACTATACCCGGCGGTAAAATCGCGGTTGAAGGTCAGCCCCGACAAGCGCTCCAAGATCGGCACGGCGACTTCTTCGGTCACTCCAGGATAGACCGTGCTTTCATACACGACAACATCGCCCTCGCTCAGCACTGCGCCAACGGTTTCGGATGCTTTGATCAGCGGGGTGAGGTCGGGCGTCTTCGCGGCGTCAACCGGCGTTGGTACGGCGACGATGAAGACGTTACACGCGCGCAATGCTTCGCCGTCTGTCGTGTAGCTCAGGTGTTTCGATTCCGTAAGCGCGTCCGCGGATACTTCCAGCGTGCGATCATGCCCTGCTTCCAGTTCAGCAATCCGTTCGGCGTTCAGATCAAACCCGACCGTTGGCAGAACCTTCCCGAACTCGGCGGCCAGCGGTAACCCGACATAGCCGAGGCCGATGACCGCAATGGAAGACTTATCGACACTGAACATTGAGTTTCCTTGATCGCCAAACCGAACCAACCCCACTTAGGCACGGCGGGTGGCTCTCGACAAGTTCAGCGCGCTCAATCAACTCATCTGTGAAGGCGACGGCCCTCAAACCTGATAGTAGTCGCGATACCAAGCGACGAACTTATTGACCCCTTCGGTGATGTCGGTTTGCGGGGCGTATCCGGTCAGTGCCTTGAGAAGATCGTTCTGCGCCCATGTCGCTGGAACATCACCGGCTTGCATTTCCATGTAGTTGCGAATTGCCGTCTTCCCGAGCGCTTTTTCAATCGCCTCGATATAATCGAGCAACTTCACTGATCCACCATTGCCAATGTTCACCACGCGCCAAGGCGCAGCAGGGCTGAGGCTGTCGATCTCCAAAACCTCTTCCCGCCCTTCAGGCAGAGGTGGCGGCGTGTCGATCAACAGGCGGATACCGCGCACGAGGTCTTCGACATAAGTAAAGTCGCGGCGCATTTCGCCGTGATTGTAGATGTCGATGGGGGTTTCTTCGATGATGCCTTTGGTGAACTTGAACAGCGCCATATCCGGGCGCCCCCAAGGGCCATAAACCGTGAAGAAGCGGAACATCGTGGTCGGCAAGTTCCAGAGGTGAGCATACGAATGCCCCATGGCCTCGTTGGCCTTCTTCGTCGCCGCATACAGCGTCATCGGCGTTTCGGTCTTTTGGATTTCAACGAAGGGCATGTCGGTGTTCGCGCCATAGACCGAAGAGGTCGAAGCCATCAACAAGTGATCGACCTTTAACTCGCGGGCCAGCTCCATAACGTTGAAGGTGCCGACGACATTCGCCTCGATATAAGCGCGCGGATTCTCGATGCTGTATCGCACCCCGGCTTGTCCCGCGAGGTGCACGATCACATCGGGTTTTTCAGCCAAGACAAATTCGCTGAGCGCCTCGAAATCTTCCAGCATCGCCTCGCGGAACGAAAATCCCGGGTTCTGCTTGAGGACCTCATGACGGCGATTTTTTAGGCTGACATCGTAATAATCGGTGATGCCGTCATATCCAGCGACTTCGAACCCGTCTTTCAGCAACAGCTTCGAGAGGTGAAAACCGATGAAGCCCGCCGAACCGGTCACAAGAACTTTGGTCATCTCAATTCCTTTGCACATGCGCCGCAGCGGATGGTCCTCTCAGGCTCAATAAATCCTGTGCCATGAGGTTGTCATCTCTGATGAAGATTAAATTGCCCTTGCTGCGAGGCGAGATGATCGGGCCCGAAGGCAAATCCCGTTAAGACACCAGCAATCGTCGGAGTGAATTGGGCCATCGCATCGGGCTTTGGCAACATGACACCCCCATACGTTAATGATCTCATTAGACCGTCAAAAGAGGACCGCAAGTTATCCGTGTAAAGAATAGTTGATAAATTGTTAATACGATGTACACTGATAGTCGCTGCCTGATGTGAGACCGTGTTTTACGACCCCAGTTCTTTTGGTCCGCATCAGGTAAGCCCCAACTTCGGCGCGAACGTTCGCCGAAGCCGTTTCGATCACGCCAAAACGCTGTCGATTTCTTGCGCGTTCAGACGGTGGTCTGCGATGTAGAACACCCGATCATTCGGACCGACAGCCGTATCTTTCGACGGGTTCATCGTCAGGTCATCATTGCCGAAATGCTGAACTCCAATCAGGGTCGCGTCGCATGTATTCTTCAACGCAATCAATGCACTGGCGCAATTGGTCGGTTTAGCATCGCCCGGAACCGTAAAGCTATACTGGGTGGGTCCATCCAAACTCGACAGCATAATCCGTTGGAGCCGAGCCGCACCGGGATCATGAGCAGAGCGCGCCATCAACTCGATGGACAGGGATTCCTGCGCTTCAGCAGTTGGACAATACGAGCGCAACAAATCCGCCGGTCCGGTCGTCTGAAAATAGGCAACGATTCGCGGCACGGTTGGCAGAGCGCCCACGGCCAACGCAGCGGCGAGCGTGGTGTCATCGCTGTCCCCAAGGATTACGGCGACCTGTGCATCGGCCACTGCGGATCGGCGCGAGGCTTCAGAACTCGACAGTGCGGCAACCCGGATAAAATTAATCCGTTCCGGTATCGGGTTTTCTTCCAGCTGTTCTGAGACCAATACCAACCCACGCTCGCTCGCGCCTTCTTCGGCGAGCAACAGCTCGATCAACCGTTTCGTGCGGTCGCCTTGCCATCCGAAAACGACGACATGGTCCTGCATATCGGAATAGTCTTCGCGTCCCTTCATGGCCCTCGTCCATCTATCCGTGATTGCTTGGATCAGCTTGCCGATAACGGCGGTGAATAACAGCACGGCGCCGGGCATGATCCAAAAGCCTGCAACAAAGCGGGCACTTGTTGTGGCGGGAGAAAAATCGCCGTAGCCCACCGTCGTTGCTGTTGTGAGATAGTAATACGGGAACACGCCTGCGCTGGTGATCTCGCCCTCGCCAAAGATCAACAGCGACAGCCAAGAGGTTCCAACATGGAACGTAACGGCCAGCAGGAGAAACAGCCACGTTACTTCTGACACGCCGCGCTGGACGCGCCGAAACAGTCTTCCGATCAACGTGGCCGGAGAATTTGTCTTGCCAACCGCCATACGACAGCGCCCCGCCCGTACTCGTTACTGGCGCGCACCCTACTGGTGTTCGCCCAATGTGCAAGCGTTCGCCTTACGTGTTTCACAAACGCCCGTAACTCCTGCCCGGCAAAGGGAGGAGTACGCTGCGTCACCATGCGAATAGATCTAAGAGGTATCGGGCGTTTCACGCATTGCTCGTAAGGCAATCTGCTGACACTCGTAGAGGACCTCATCAACCTCGTGTCGATGGCGACGGCGATACCCCGGCGGCGAACCGGGGCGCATCGGCGAGAGGTTTGGCTTTCCCGTCCGTTCAAACCGTCGCTGCATCCGCGCCTGCAAGGTCACCAATCGAAGCGCCTGTGCCGGGATGTCCTCCAGCGCCGCTATCACAGAATTCATCCGGGCGCAGAGCCACGCCGCACTGATGTCATCATCGGGCGTTGGCTTGGATCGGTTCTGATACGCATATAGATCGCTGCGATCAAACACCGGATCATCGGACCAAAAGTCCGTGACCCTTGGGCCCGGTCCCCTCGCGTATTTCGGTTTGTCTGGGTGCAGATCAAAGCGTTTGCGCGGATCAATCAGCTTGAAGGGCAGGGGACCGAGACGGCGCTCGCCCGTGCTGTTTTGCTTCGCGCGCGCGGACAGTGCCACTCGGTCTTTAAGGATCGGTGCTGTCACGGCATAAACAATCGCGGCGACAAAAATTATCCTCCGTAGTGCGGATTCCGCAGGCCGCAACACGAACAGGATCGTCAGCCACTTTAACCGAGGTAGCGTCTCAACCGATCCGCCAATATCAATCTTCGCCCAGGTAAACAGCCAAGTCACCGCACGGATCAGGTCGGCACGATTCCGTTCAATGGCCACCTCCCAATCCATCTCGTCGCGCATCCCTTGTTTAGAACATAAAGCGAACAAATAGATTGAGTTTGAGGTCCCTGTCAAGAAATTTGAGCAGCGCGCGGTGCATAACGTGGTGCGTCGGGTCAGCCAGAGCCGCGAAGGTTCATTCGCGGATTGTTTTGCCTCCGAAACCGGCTGCGTGTTGGATGCCTCAAATTTTAGAACATTTGAAACCATCTTTCCGTTTAAGGGACCGCGAGCAGGGTGTGGCGATCATGGCCATGATCCTGCCGAATTTACGTCGTATACAGATAAATCCTGCCGCATAACCATCCCCCTGTGCCGCAGGGCGAAAAGAGGTTCTCATGATCCGCATCGTTTCCGCCCTCACTCTGCTTGCCACTTTGGCATCCTGCGCGCCGAGCGTTTCTTCGCGTGCGGAACGGGTGTTTTATCGCGGCGATGGCGGTGCGGCGTGGGGCACGGTTTGCAAGATGAACCGGCGCGGCTTTATCGGTTTGGGCGAGCGCGGCTATGTCTCGGTGGCGCACGTCACCGAAAACGGAACGCCGCTGGTCGGTCCCAAAGACAATGTAACCCGTTCTGATCAAGCCTCGGATTGGTCGTTCCTCGGCATTGATCCCTCAAGGCTCGACGCGGATGATTACCCGGCCATGCGCAAAGGCATGGAGGTCGAAATCCACGGTTTCCCGGCGCGTGACCGCGACGGCGAAGTCATTCCCGGTGTGGTTTACGGCACCGACACCATTGCTCCGTTCTGGTGGATTGAGTTGACCGATTCCGATGATGGTATCGCCGCTGAAGGTGTGATTGGCGGGATTTCCGGCTCTTGCGTCTTTAATGACGGCGATCTCGTCGCGGTCGTTCATGCCAATGGGTTCTCCGAAATCCAAGGCACCACGAATACATGGGCGAAGGTCGTCCCGGTTCGCGAAGCGATCCTAGAGGCTCAAGGCGGATTGCCCCCCGAGCGCCCGACCTTCCTTGGTCTGCCACTTCCACAGATTTTCTGAGGCAGCACACAACCGATACGGCAATCACGATTTTGCGACCCACAAGGGCCGCAATTCACGGTATTCTCCCGTTAAAAGGAGAGCCCCGATGATCCGCTATGTATTACCCCTCGCCCTGATTGCCTCCCCTGTATTTGCAGGAGAAGCCGACGTCATTGCCGCCAAAGCCTCAAAATCGAGCGGTAATTCATGGCGAGTCGATGCCACCGTCCAACACGCGGATACTGGCTGGGACCACTATTCCAATGCGTTTGAGGTTCTCGGGCCGGACGGTACGATTCTAGAGACCCGCGTGCTGTATCACCCGCATGTAAATGAACAACCGTTCACCCGTTCCGTCAGTGTCACAGTCCCCGAAGGCATCACGCAAATCACCGTGCGAGCCGTCGACTCCGTCCACGGCCATGGCGGCGCCGAAGTGACGGTCGATTTGAACTAGAGAAGCGCCGACGCGTTAAGCGCGGGCGTCCTCGTAAATCACCCGCTCCAGATACAGTCCACAGGATGGCGCGACGGGACCGCACGCGGCGCGGTCTTTCGCTTCTAAAGCTTTGCGCACGTCGTCCGGTTGCCAAACCCCTTTGCCAACCCGCTCCAGCGTTCCGGCAATGCTGCGCACTTGATTGTGCAAGAAGGACCGTGCCCGTAGCACAATGTCGATGCGCTCCCCGTCGCGATTGATCTCAACCACGTCCATCGTTTTGACGGGCGACTTAGCCTGACAATTGATCGACCGAAACGTCGTGAAGTCGTGATGCCCGATCAGGTGCGCCGCCCCTTCGCGCATCGCGTCAACGTCTAGCGGCGCTTTAATATGCCACGCCAACCCATCCTCCACCGCCAAAGGCGCACGGCGCTGAATAATCCGATAGCGATAGTGCCGCGCGCGCGCATCAAACCGGGCATGGAACTCATCGCTCGCTGGTTCTACATCGACCACCGACACACGCTCTTTGCGTAAGAAATGATTGATCGCCTTGGCGAGATCAAATGGCTCCCATTCCCGAACCGTATCAAGGTGTACGACTTGCCCCGTCGCATGGACTCCGGCATCGGTGCGCCCGGCTGAGGTAATCTTCTCGACGCTCGGCTCGATATTCCGCACGGCTTCTTCCAGCGCTTGCTGCACGCCATAGCCGTTATCTTGCCGCTGCCACCCGCAATAGGCCGCGCCGTGATATTCAATGGTGAGTTTATACCGAGGCATCGCGCGCTGTTAGCGGATGACGGGCGCGGGGGCAATGCAAGCCCACCACTTTTGCATTCATGGCGGACCTTCCCTACATTCTAAAAATCAGGAGGAGTGGACAATGGACTGGCTGTTGATCGGAATCGGTGCTGTCCTGTTCGGCGTTCTCGGATGGTATTTGCACCGGCGTTTCGGCGATGAAGAACCACAAACCCATGCCAGCTCGAATCCCTCAGCTTCGAATGATTCGAAGCCGCTGGTCGGTCAGGGTTTGGAGGGTCAAGGCATTGAGTAATGGGAGTGAGACGAAGTCTAGCCCGTTAGCCTCGCCGCCCTTATATTCCTCTCCATAGCGAGAGGGTTTTCATGAACGTCATCACCGATTTGGCCGATGGTACTTTGCGCATGGCAGAGAGCGCCCAGCGCGGTGTCGGCTCGTTGTTTGAATCCCGGCTGCGGCTCGGCGTCACCGGCCTGAACCGGGCGGGCAAGACCGTTTTCATCACCTCACTCCTTGCCAACCTGATGCAACGCGGCCGTATGACCCTGCTCTCCGCCGAGGGTGAGCGCCGGATCGAGGCTGCGAT
>CAZXMX010000098.1:0-12153 GCA_964641645.1 uncultured Neomegalonema sp. | reverse complement strand
CTGGGCGCATCATCTGTCTTTCCGCGTGTCGAATGAACCGGCAGTTTCTGGCCAGTTGCCCGCGTTTGACCGAACCAGATATGATGTCAGCAATGCAAGGGCATTGCTGACGAAACTCAGCATAGCTGCCATCGTAGTCCGCTCTCAAGGGTGGTTCTGACATGATTGAAAGCGCCGCGTTTAGCGGAGTTTGACCCAGAGCCGACGAACACCATCAAGATCAAATCCGATGATGAGAAACACGCCCTTGCCATATCCATTCCGATATCGGCCAATTCTGGAATTGATGGGTTTGATGAGTGAGTCATAGCTACTTCTCCTGATTATGCGTGATAGCCTTCTCAAGCTAATAGAAGACCACGCACTAACCTTTCCCTCGGGTCATGCAGTGGGGCTGGCCAAGAGGCCAAGTTCAGGTTGGAGAAACGATGCTACCAGAACTCAATGAGATACCACTCGAAACAGATTTTGATTTGCGCGCGCCGCATGAGCATATGGAGCGGATCGCTTGGAAATACGAACGTGACTTTAAATTTTTTCAAACTCACCGTTACCGCGAATTATATGAAAATAATAAAGCTGAACCGGGCCGCGCGGCAAAAATTATCGACGACGTTCTGTCGAGGCTGCGCAATCAGATTGTTGCACTGCATGGACTTGGTCATCCGATTGCCGCTGTCAGGGATAGATTGCAGGAAAAAATAACCTGGGAGAGGTGGCGTGATACGCATCATCCCCGAGGACAAGGTTTGCCAGTTACCTTAACTTACCGGCACAATCAGGAATATGCCATCGCGTTGCTGACGCTTCCGGAAGAAGACCTTGAATATTTTATCTGGACACGACTATTCGAAAACACAAAGGACAAGGATCGCGTTTATGTTCTTGATGTGCTGCTGAGTGCATTTCGGAAAAATTACAAAATAGCCAAGAAATACACGCGAGACAAGTTTGCCCACGTGTGGGCTGACCCGCTTCACAAAGCTCTGACGCATCCGACGGACGACAAGGAAGTGGCTTTGGAAAAACTGATGGATGGATGGCGTGATCGGCTGGCGCGCTTTGTTCCTTTGGATTGGAAGCCTTGGGAAGAGGAGCAGTACAAATACATCACTGACGAAGGAAACAAGATTTACGCCCTGCCTAATTTCGACTTCGCCTATGAAGTTGCTTTGGCAGTGTGTGCCTATGACATGGATGATTCAAATTTCAGGGATCATCCTTACTATCCGCGTGACCTTGTCGATTTTTACCGCGCGAATATCCGACAAACACGCGACGCATGGCGTGCGCCCGAACAAGGGCCAACGGTTGATCTTGAACCCTACGAGGTGAAACGGATCGACCTTGCAAAAAAGAAAAACAAAGGGTTTCGCCGCTGGCTTGATATTGCATCAAACGGTGATCCAGACGCGGCTGGCGAAGTGTTCTTGCGTTTCCCAAAGCTGCGAAAGATCAAAAACCTTAGTGAAGTCGTCAATGTAATGGGAGACTATGGAATCGCTCTGCTTGTTGATCTGAAAGATGCTGAGACATGTGAATCTGAGTTGCTTCGCCTTATCAAAGAGCGAGAGATCGCGACACCTTATACACTACCGGAAACAGAATTCGCAGCAGGTCCAGGGAGATGCCAAGAGCTATTGGCGCACTGCGGCGAATGGTTCGCCCAGAATGGTTACCGGATGATACACTTGCTGTCTGATGGCGATTGGGATGCCATCGTGATTGACCAAGTTTGGGAAGAAGAATTCAACGATCTATCACAAAAGCTGGGGCTCAAGCTATAAGAACTGCTAGGGTGGCCACCGCTTAATTCGGTTGGGTGTTTGGCACCTTTTGGCCAGCAGGAGAGATCCTGTCATGCGTCTCCATTCGTCAGGTATGCATCGCCATACCGGACGTTTAACAATTGCCCTGTCTAACGGCAGCTATGCGATTGACCGCCGCCGCCGAGCTACAATCTTTGTGTCTGACAATGAACCGTCTAACGACCAAGTCTCAACACTCGTCCAATGAACTCGCGAAACATGACATTGACGTCGAGTGTTGTGCCGAACCAACAACGGAAAGCATCTCTGAAAATACCGTCAGAAACCATCAAGCACTATCGATTACTTTTTTGCGTGGTTGCTATGTGGTTGCTATAAAAAATCAATGCGTTCTCGATATTCGGCTAACGTATTGAAATGATTGGCTCCGAAGGAGAGATCGAACAAAAATAGAACAAGAAATTTTATTTATATGATTCAGAGGCTTATGGATTCATCGAGAAATTTCCCTACGCAAATACCACCACAAATCTGACGGTGAAATTGATGCTTGGCTGCTCAGAAAATGCATGGCAGGTCCAGCTTGAGGCTGACTTACGGCTTTTCCGCTCGATGGCCGAAAGTCTCGTTAGGACTAAGGACCGTGGGAGTGATGATGATCGAATGGAATCGCTGCAGGAACAGCCCGAGGCATTGTCTGGACATAAAGTCCGTTGCTCTGATCAGGCTCCTGCAAGCGGACTTCATCAAGGCCAGCGGTTTTATGTACCGCGAAAACAGGCCGGACAAATGACCGCTACCTGCTTCGATCAATCACTATCAAGAAAACCCTTGCAAAACAGGAACCATCCACAAATGACAATGCCTTCGAAACTATTCAAGCCCATCAATCGAACGGTACGCCTTTGCGGTAACAGATGTACCCGGCGACAGCGCCGAGAAAAATCTGTGCGATCCCTGTCAAAAAGTAACCGTAAGCCAGTATGAGCACGATAAGATGCGCGACATCGCTGAATGCGAACGGAGGATCAAACATCGCCGCCCCCAACGCCCACAGGATCGAGAAAGGAATGTGCGACAGCAGCGCGACGAGTGCGCCGATGAACATCGCCGTATATGCATTGGTGTAAAGAACGCGCGGCACGATCAGCATCCCGAGCAGTCCGGCGATGATCGCAGCGCCCGATATGAGTATCAGTATCAATGGTCGGACCTCACCAATGAAGACGAACACAATTGTCGCGCACAGACCTGCCATTAGGGCGAATGCAATGAATGCCGTCGAGAGGGTCACTCTCACCGCACGATTTCTTTCATGTACGCGTACCTCCATAATCCGCGATCTCCTTTTACGCTGCTGAATTACCATCTTGAAAGGCGCGACATAACGGGGGAATTTGACCAGCTGCTGCCTGTCCTGTTACCACTGGGCTTGTTCGGGTCGATCCAAGAAGCAAACGTAACCATTGGGATTAGCGACCTCAAATTGACGCAGTTCGTCATCGGCGTCATCCTCAATCTCGGAGTCGGCTCGAGCAATCAACTTGTTCTAGTCTGTCTAGGATGCCTACACATTCGAGATGTCTGGCGTGAGAATGGCATTCTAACCCCTCGGGGATTGCGACCCCTGGCGGTAAATAAAAACGAGTGAAGCAAACATCTTCAGGGACGACAATCGGTCCAAAGACTGTGTAAGTATCTTTCAATTTACGCATCTGAACGGAGCAGGATTCTTGTGGCTCCATTCCGAGTACCAGCGCAGCTGAACTATCCTTGTCGCAAACATATCGCGCCGCATCGCTGGACGGGCGGAGGTATCCCTTTTCCACGAGATAAGCGAGACCAGCGTTCCCGCTAAGGTTTTTGGGTGCGCGAAGACGCGGTGCATTTCTTGGAAGTAGTGGGAACGACGGTACCGTTACTTTTGTCAAGATTCGCTCTCCTTCCTGTTTGCGCTTTTGGAAGGCCGTCGCCGCGTCGTTCGAAATTGTAAAACGTGCTTGGTCATCCGATCCAAGCCTTTCAAAACTGGCGAGTACAAATTCGCCGCGTTCTCGTAAACGTTTCTCGTAGTTTCTTAAATCGAAGGGACGATGTAACCTGCCGGACGGCTTAGCCGGCTTTGTGATCTTTCTCTCGAGAACCTTAATTTTCTCGATAACCGCCCTTAGCTCTATATGGGTGCCTTCAAGTCTCGCCTCAAGTTCAGTTGCCTTTGTGCGTTCGTTATTGAGCATGTCAATGAAGACAGAACGCACACTGTCTGAGGCCCCGCCACGCAAAAGATCCGCGTCAACTTCTTCTAGCTCTCGCACCTGTGCTTCCGCCAATTGCAAGCGCTTTTCCAGAACAACGCGATTTTCCCAAGGATCGCTCATTTCCTTTCTCAGGGCCGCAAGCCTATCGCGATCAGGGTTTGGTATTGCAGCTTTGACTCGATCGCGACACCTAGATACTTTTTCGCCAAACTTTTGTTCTTTGAACGACCGGCCAACGGGAATCTCTTCGGTAAGCCCCGTGATAAACTGCTCGTTACGCCCTGTCAGATGGATCCCGGCGATATCGGCGTCTGGTTCAGCCCGAACTCGCCAGACAATAGGTTGATCTCCACTGAGGACAATGAGCGCGGGTTCATTGGTTCGCTCAACGATAACATCCACCACCGTAGGACCGTCCTTCGAACTATTCGCGTCGAGCAATTCTCTTCCACTGTGAGCATCAACGATATGGGCACTCGCCGGGCCAGCAATCGGGGGAAAACAGAGTTCTGTTCCATCTCCAGCGCGCGAGAGGGCAGCCTGCGTTTCCTGCCGGACATCGTGCAATGGCGTTGCTTCCGCAGCGGACATAGTACCAATCAAACAGATACCTGTGACCGCCGAAACTACTCTACGCATTGTAATCTCCTTGCATCGTCAAATTTGGTCGTCGAAACGTACTTAAGCGTTGGAATTCTGTCTCCGTGATTTCGCTCTACCGCAGAGGGATCAAAATCCAACCGGGGAGCGTCCAGATCGAACTTTCGGCTTTGACCATTGGATGGTCGGAGAGCGCTTTTCTTAAGGTTACCTCGTCATCTTCGAAAGCCCGAAAAGCTGCGAAGCGTCGCGGTTTTGACCGAACGGTTCGATCGCTCTTTGCCAGCGCTTCGCCAAATTTCGGGTAATTCGCAGCCAGATCCAGAGAAGGTAGCAACCTTAGCGACACCAATCCCGCGCGCCGTCCAGCGTCTGGCACGTTGAACTTTTGGGACTCCAGCCCAGAACAGATATGTTCCGCCTTGATGCCGCCGTTCGGAAGGTTGGGCAGTTGGCGCGTAGATCGGTTCATCAGGCCATTGGTGTCATCGCCTTCGGACACCAGCTCCAGCGATACGAGGAAGTACTGTGGCGGCATATCCATGCGAAAGGGCGTCCGACCCTCAACACTCATTGTTTCAATCGGAGCGCCAAGCTCGGGTAGAGCACATTCAGGTTTCGGTGAATATCGGCTTTGACCGTTTGGACGCAGAAGGGACGAGAAGTCACTATGGGGAAGAACCGCATCAAACTGCCGAAATCTCGTAAAAGCGAACTCGCCTTTTCCCCAAGCTGCTATGCCGACGCCGCGATCCCCGAGATCGAACGTATCCGATCCAAGCCCTGACTGGCCATTCACAGCGAGATGCACGAAGTCGCCCTTCTCGACATACGAGAGCGTGTTCCGTTCTTGCTTGACGTTCTTTCCTTTCCCCTTGAACAGAATCTTGGACCCCTCAGGCGCGCGCCGCAAAAGGGTAATAATTCCGTCTGGTGAGAGGGTAAAAAGGTAATAGGTTTTCGTTTCTTTCGACGAGCCAAAGATCAAACCGCCATGCGTGGTTTCGTGGGGATCACGGTACTCGATGTCCACATGAATTCGGCGCTTTCCTACCTCGTTGTCTCGCGGGAAGAAATGATAGAACTTGATCGCGTTCTCTTCTTGGTCGTTGTCGAGCACGTAGTAACGCCCCTCGTCGCGCTGATCCCAGACCCCCGATTGACCCGTTTCCAGGATTGGACTGATCTTGCCCATATCAAAGGCGTGGCCGGGGGCAGATAGACCCAGTGTCATCAAAAGAGCGGGCGGTAGGATCGACTTCAGCATGTGTTTTCCTTCAGTCTCGCGTTGGCTCAATTAGGAATAGTTTTCGGAAAAACCTTGAGGCTTGGCGCTACTCGAAATATCCCCGAGGGCCCGGTTTGATGACAGGTGGCAGATCATCGGCGAAGAACACCTCTTTTGCCACCCAGTCCCCGTCTTCCGAACTCATCTTTAGCCACACCTTCCATCTGTTCACTGGTCCTTTTCGGCGGCAGCCGTTCCTGTATCGAGAAGTTTCTCCATTGGGCGGCGCAAAACAGAATCTGAATTGCGTGATGTAGTCGTCCTCTATTGTCGCGTCGGGGAATTCCCTTTGAAGCAACTGCCGTGCTTCTTCGAGCCGTTCGTCAGAGCCAATGTTATCTTGCATCTTGGGTAGCTTGTTATGGAGTTCCGGACTGTAGAGCGAGGAACGGTCACCTTTTCTGAGTATTTTAACATCGGTGGTTTCATCGAATTTGACGTTGAGAAAATCCTGATCGCTCAAGAAGGTCATCGTCCAAGTCCGATCCCCTTTCACGAAGCGATCGAAAAACTCGACCAGCCGAGTCGTTTCGCGATCCGGTATCATGTCGCGCTCAAACACATATTCGACCGCTTCCTGCGAACCTTGTATCTTTCGAGAACTATCGTCCGCGAAAACACTGTGGCTGAGTGTCGATGCAACGCCTAAGGCTGCGGCGGCGAGAGTCAATTTTTTCATTCGGTTTCCTCTTGGTCTGGAGACACCCAAATTTTCAAAGACCTGCGGTGCTTCAAAAAACCTGCACAAGTTTTCTCTCATGATCATTCTTAACGTACGCATTAAGTTGGGTCAGGGTTGATATCGGGGTTGTGATCCTCGCGCCAGGGAACGGCAACCAGTTCACCACCATCGGGGGTACGGATCGTCAACGATACGCCATCGTCGACCTCTACATGTGTGGCCGCCGCAAACAGGGTGCCGAGCGCAATCTCTTGGCCTTCAAGGACGTCTGCGCAGGCGATAGCGATCAGGGGCGCAGATACTATCTCGAAGCGCGGGGTCTTGGTCTTGTCAAGAATGAAAGCCGAGAAGCTGCGGCACCCCGTTGCAACGCCGACCCTGTCATCTCCGATCAAAATTTGTGGCGGCCCGCGTCCCTCGTGCAACTTTGTGCCGTGAATTTCTTTGATTCGCCACCAGGTTCCGACATGCCGGGGGCCAACGTTAGAGCCTGACGGAGGGCAATCGACGCCTGCCGTGCCGACATAATCGCACGTGTCAGGCGGCGCGGCATCGACATCGTGTTTGCTGACGCCAACCACGAAAGCGGCGGCGAGACAGCCGACAAGGGCAAGGGATGCGAACGTGATCGATTTCATGTCAGTTTCTCCGCAATGTCAGGAGTTTGACGCATCACGAGGTCGGTTTCTTGGTGGAGACAGAAATTTTTTGACGAGCATTCTTTGCACCTTCGCGATCGCCCGGCACCGCCGGGTTCCGAGCCAATCAACGCGAAAGCCCATCAATGAAGGTTTCATGAATACAAAGTCATGTATTCAGGAGCAAGAATACCAGACCTGCGAATAATGCGATGACCCCCGCAATGTGAAGTAACCATAATGTTCTTCGTGATTGCCCGCTTGCCTTTAGCCAGATCCATATTGTCCGGGGGATTGCACTCGCGAGGAACGCAGCAGCCGAGATTGTGTAGATGAGAAACTCGATCGTACTCCCAATCCCGTAAGGATCGTGAGGTCCCCGTGGCTCAAACGCCTCCGGAAGGCCATACCAAAGAAAAATTCCTCCCCCAAGAACCCAGACCACGCAAAGCGACTTCCAGTGCTTCGCGGCGAATGGGAGGGCGAAGAACAAAAATGGAATCGCGAGAAGGATCGCTAGTTCAAACACAATTTGTCTCCGGTCACGGTTGATCCCCACTCGATCAAAGGGTCGAAAAGCATCCAATACGCAAGCCATGAAATCGAACCGTCTTCTTTTTCAATCATACGGTCGCGATCAGATCGATGGTCTTATCTGACGGGCAGCCGCATAAACGCTTCCTCGGTCTTGAACAGTTCAGCAAACGTTGTACCGATCAGACGAGTATTTTTCTCTGAGATTCCTTTTCCAGAAGTAACGAACATTGGCTGGATCGACCAACCGTCGATCACATGGAATCCGAGTAAAGCGGTAAAGCCATCACGACCAATTGCCATACAGCGTGCCAGCGGAGATCTCATTTCGTTGGTCAATGCACTTTGACAGATCCGCTCGACTTCGAGCTCGAAAGTAGATCCTGGGAAGCGTTCTAACAGCGACTGTCGAAATATTTCATCGAGGAGATTTCGCTCGACGTCCGGCATTCGTTGAATCGAAATTCGTTGCGCATCCGGTTGACTGGGCGGACCATATGAACAGATGGCACTGTCTCCGTGGCCTTTTGCATCAGTTTGCGCCGTACGCGGCAATCCACCTAGCAAGGCAGGGCAAAAGCCACCGCTTTGCTCATGATGAGCGACACCCGTCGTAGGATCAACGAACCATCCGGGCGACTCTGCGTTTGCAGATCCCGAAAACAAAGCGATCACCAGTGCGACGCGAAAAATACCCAAAGTCATCTCCTTCAAAGGATCATCCTCTCAAAGCAGCTGCACCCGGTTCCGGATGTTACCCAATCTCCGATCCTCAATGGAAAAAGGCATTGCTGAGAACGATGGTTGGTAGTGCGAGGATCACCGCCATGATCGATAGCCAAGCAACCCGCTTGTTGAAACTTCTGTTTGCAGCAAAGATACCGGACCAAAACACCATGATAAATGAGGTGACAAACAGGATCAGCACTCCGACGAGCGCAATGTGAGACGGGACCACCACCATCGGAACTCGATACCCGATATGTGCCAGGAACCCGCCGACGATAACAACACACTGGCAAACGACCAGAGCTGTAAGTGAAAGAGTGGTCATTTTCGCGAGCGCTGTTGAAGGCTCATCGTTTGTCATTTAAACAATTCCTCATCTCTCACCCCGCCACTCGAAAAACCATCGGCGCGATCAAAAGGCCGAAATACCGAGTGCAACGATGGCGCAACTCGCAAAGATAAACGGTTGATCCCACGTATGCGGCGACTTCGCTTCTGCGAGCATACCGACAATAGGAAACAGTGCCAGCGCAGCGATTTCGCGTAGATCAAAAGAGAAGCCATGCACGAGTAACACCGCAATAATGCCGCTCAGAAAAACGACGGCGCTGCCCTCCAGCGTGCGGGTATAGATTTTATCGGTTCCGATCGCCCGTGTTTGGTAGTGATGCTTCCCGATTGCAAGACCAACCGGCTCGGCTAAAGCATCTCCTATGCCGGACATAAAAATCGCGACAAATAGATATCCGGAGGTTTCTGGCGACCAAAACAGCCAAGCGAAGATTATGACCCAAACCGAAATCGTCGAGGTGACCAACCAATATAAGCTGAAAGGTCGGTCTTCGGGTCTGTCGAGGGAAGCGAAGGCAGTCGCGATGAATGGAATTCGGTTTCGAATCGGCGCGCTCATCAACATCAACAGCAGGACGAAGATGCCCAAGATGATGCTCGCCGTTTCAATCTGGGTATAAGGTGAGGGGCCCGTCATCGCGACATAGGGTAGGAAGTAAAGGGCAAGCGCCAAGGTTTTACGTGTGTATCCCACTTTCCAGCCACGCCGAAGAACCTGTCGACCAAGGATATACGAGCCGAAGAGATAAAAACTCACCAGTATCGACACGTAACTCCAGAAATTCCAGATCTGTTCCGCTTTCAGCATGGCACGTATTTCGTCCAGATGTATGGGTGAAACTGCCACTCTGCCTTCTAAATCTCCGCCAATTCCCGTGGGAACTGGTGGAGCAATCTTTGCGAGGTGATCGGTGAGGCCCATTCCGAGATCTGGGCGAAATACCTCTCCCGCTGCACTGACTGCACCACCAATATAAACACTGACGATCAAAATCGCGGCGATGAACCAGCTCAGCATCTCAGGCTCCGTCATTGTGTTGCTGTCCGTGAGACGCCAGCGCAATGCCGATCCTTGGCGAAACAAAAAAAGATTTTTCAGAGAAAATTTTGTCAAAATGACCCTCGCTCCAAGGATCGGCGGTTTAGAGGCGTCAAAGAGTCAAACTTCCTGGTGGAGCATTCCTATGACCCGTTTTGGCGCATTCATTTTATCTGTTTTTCTAACCGTTTTCGGTATTGGGCACGCAAGTGCCACCGAAACCGATGATGCTAAGGTATCCGGTCTAAGCGCAGTAATCGTCGATGCCGAAAAGCGGATCGTCTATCTGGATGAACTCGCCGACACTTTTGAGAACTGCATCTATGCCGAACCGGGTCGGCAAGGCTACTGGCTGAACATTGATTGGGGGGACGGGTCCAGCTTCTCTCTACAGGACGGTCCAGCGGGCGAAAATTGTGCGCAGCAAATCGTGCATCGATATCGGTTTCCGGGAACGTACGAGATCACCTACAGCTCTGCGGTGGCGGGTCCGACTGACGCTCCCGAATATACGTCAGAAGCTACTGCGTCCGTCACCGTTGGTGGTACGACCTTTTCAGGTGCAACAGCACTCAAACTTCTGGACATCCCGGACAAGGCGGTCCAACGCCATCCAACGATCAACGTTCAAGTGTCCCCCGGCGAGCCGCTGACGTTAACAATGGAAGTCGCGGACCTAAAGAGGCGGCTCTATGCGCGAACAGAGTCTGATGTAATCGCCGCCCCGATAATATGGAGCGCAACACCGCAAGAGATTGTGCCAACGATGGCGCTCCTGTCTCGCACTCTTGGTGAACAAATGTGGGTTCGTGTTGTCGCTCACAGCGCGGCAACTGGCGAAACGATTGGGTCGACAGGATATAATTCTTATCTGCTCAGCGCAGAGCGATCTCCACAGCAACGATCACTAAAACGGGTCGATCTACTGAAGGGACGAGCAGTCGCGCTCGAGATGCAGGCAAGTTTCAGGAAGTGCTTTGCCTACGAGGTCGATTGGAACGATGGCACGATAGACCGTCATGAGCCCCCAACCTCGGACAATTGTCGTGGCTGGGATCGAGGAACAGTCAGTTTCGAGCACGAATACAGTCGCAGCGGCAGTTACCGTGTGATCGTCCGCTATGTCGATGGGCCAGGTCCGCTGGAATTTGCGTCACAATTTGAGACGATCGAGATCGATGTTGAGTAAAAGTTTACCCTAGGAGAATTCTAAAATGATCAGGGCGCTCTTTCTCATCGTGTTGATTTCTTCCGTATCCGTTTCGGGCGCACATGCCAAAAACAGAATTGGCCCTTTATTCGATACTTTAAAAGTCGAAGTACGTGATGAACGCTCACGAGAAGTCGAGATCAGCGGGTCGGATTTGTTGGTTTCTGCGCTTCAGGAATGCGAGCGACTCGATACGATCTCCAACATCTCAGTTCTCATCGAAGTTGACTGGGGCGACGGATCAAAATTCACATTTGGCAATGGTGATGAGAGCGCGGACTGTGACAACCTTTTAAAACACCGGACAGTCCCGCGATGTCAGCGAGCATCGCGTTGATGGCCTGCTTGTCACGCAGTTGATCGAAGAAGGCTGCATCAGGCGTCCAGACCTCGCTCAGTGAAACTGTCAAGAGATTGCCAAGAGCTTCAACAGAGGCGTTCCCGACTTCAAGAGATTCCGCCATGACTGGTCAGCCCCCATTGGGTGGCCCGAGGTAAAAGTTAGTGCATGGTCGGCCTCTGGTCCACCGGGATGATGGTTTCAGGATTTGGGGGTTTCCATCCAAGAGCACTGTGCGGTCGGATCGTGTTGAAGTGCCTGCGCCACTGCTCAATGATGATCCTAGCCTCCTTGAGAGTGTAGAATATCTCGCCGTTCAGCAGTTCGTCACGGAAGCGCGCGTTGAAACTTTCGCAGTATCCGTTCTCCCATGGTGAGCCTGGCTCGATATAGGCTGTCTTTGATCCGACAGCAGCGATCCATTCCCGCACGGCCTGAGCGATGAACTCGGGGCCGTTGTCCGACCTTATAAATGCGGGCGGGCCACGCAGGATAAACAGGTCCGTCAATGCGTCGATGACGTCACCTGAATTGAGCTTGCGATCAACCTTGATCATCAATGCCTCCCTCGTAAATTCGTCGATAATGTTGAGCGTGCGATACGCACGCCCTTCATGGGTGCGGCCCTGTACGAAGTCATAGGACCACACGTGGTTCGGGCGTTCCGGTCTCAGCCGAACGCACGAGCCATCATTGAACCAAAGCCTGCTGCGCT